>DATJZL010000001.1:0-7860 GCA_035499115.1 Methyloceanibacter sp.
CCGCCGAGGTACGCCAGCCACCTGCCGTGCCGCACGACACCATCGAACTCGTCTCCGTGCGTGACCAGCATCAGCTGTCCCGCCGCGGTTTCGTGAATGCAGTCGCGTACGATCTCGACACCGCTCAGATAGAATCCGCAGTAGTCGCGCAATCCCTGGTCGTGGCTGCCCGGAATGAGAACGATTCTGGTTCCGTTGCGCATCTTATTGAGAAAGGCTTGAACGATATCGTTGTGAGAGCGCGGCCATATCGCGCCGCGCCGGACATCCCAAAAGTCGACGATGTCGCCGATCAGATAGATGCAAGACGCGTCGTGACAGCGGAGGAAATCGAGGAAGGCTTCTGCCTGGCAGGCTTTGGTGCCCAAATGCAGATCGGAGACGAAAAGTGCGCGATAACGCCTAACCCCCGGCTCATGCTGCACGTCATCATCCTGCGTTTTCAACACGATGAAGCGGGACTTAAAGTGATTTTGTATCAGCGATGTGACATGGGGCCGATGCACTGGTTAACGGCGACGGCGTGAGCGACGACCATCTCAAGACGCGGCTTCAGCAGGCGCTCGGCTCGCGCGTGGTCGAGGCAAGTCCGCTTCCCATCGGCTTCGGCCTTACCGGTCTAGCCATCACTCTTGCCGACGGGCGAAGGCTCGCCGTCAACGCGCAAAGCTGATCGCGCTGGAACGGACGGGCTCGAGCTCGAGGCCTTCATGCTCGGCGAGCTTGCGCGACTCTCAGGGCTCCCAGTGCCGCATGTGCATTACGCTGCTGGCGATCTCCTCGTCATGGACTACATCGACAATGACGGCGGTGAGATCAGCGAGAGCGTCGAGCGCCACGCCGGCGAGCTGATCGCACGATTGCATGCAACCCCGCGCGAGCGATTCGGCTATTCCCGGGATACGCTGATCGGACCAATGGGTGCCCTTCTTCCGCGACCACCGTCTCCTCTACATGGCGCGGGAGGCCGACCGTGAGGACAGCCTCCCCTCGCCGCTCCTCACGCGCATCGAGCGGCTGGCAGGGCGGATCGAGAATTATCTCATCGAGCCCCGCTTCCCGAGCCTGTTGCATGGCGATCTTTGGACCGGGAACGTGCTCGTTCGTGAGGGCCGCATCGCAGGCTTCGTCGATCCCGCCATCTCTTGCGGGCACCCCGAGATCGAGCTCGCTTTCACCACGATGTTCGGGACGTTCGGGAAGACCTTCTTCGAGGTCTATGAGAGCCTTGTGCCGCTCGAGCCTGGTTTCCACGAGCTCAGGGCCAGCCTCTACAATCTCTACCCGGGCCTCGTCCATGTCCGGCTGTTCGGGGCGGGCTATCTTGCGGGAATCGAGCGCACGCTGGCGGGGATCGGCCTTTAAGTCAAAAAAGAACCGGCCCGGGCATCGCCGGGCCGGTCTTCCCTGCGAAACGAGCCGAGCTCCAAAGGCATAGCCTTTACAGCGGGCGTCGGCTCGCCCCCCCATCTTTTTCCTGAGCCGTACGTTCGGTCTTTCAGATCCCTCTCAGCACTGCTTTCGTTCGTTCGGTAACTAGGCCCCCCAGCCCCGTCCCCCATCCATGCCGCAAGGCTAGCCTAGCGCCCTGTCATGCTTCAACATTATGCAAAGGGCTGGATGCAAATCGGCCAGCCACTGTTGCGCAAATACCAATGACGGATTTCCGAGGCGCGGCGGTAAGGAGCGCAAAGGCTCATTTACAATTAGAGATCAACGGTATGCGTGACACTCGTGAGACTGCGTGACGACGCAACCGGCAATTTCGTCTGCCTCTTTAGATTGCATCTTTCCTCCGTCGCGACGGAAAACTTTGTGCGTCCTTGTTGCACTTCGGCAACTGACTTGCCGTCGGGACTGCAAGTGATTTGTGCGCCATGAGTCGAAGAGGCGGACGATCGCAAGAAATCGCGAGAAAAGGGAGCTATCGAGAGCTAGGCGCTGCGATTCGCCCGCGATTGGCGCCCCCTTTTTGGAAGAGCAACGTGCGCTCAACCCTAGCGATGCAGCGCGACGCTTGCCGCCTGACGATAGGAGCCTGACTTCGGATCGAGCTGGACGATATTGATCGTGTGGCTCGAGCCCGAAACGTTGATGCTCATGCGGCCGGAGAACTTATCTCCGCTGATGATCGCGTGCACCGTATTGCCGCTCGCCGTCCCGCTCACGCTGCCAGCGGCGTCGTAGGTCGTCTCGCTCCACGAGCCGTTGATCCTGCCGCCGCTATAGGTGAGCTTGGAGCTGGTGTTGAACTTATAGTCGGTGCTCGCACAGCGCATGTTTTGCGTAACGGCGCTCCCCTGGACGTTATAGGTGACCTTGCAGCTCACCTTCTCGGGGTTTCCCTTGCCGGGGGCCACCGTGCCGCCGCCCGACCAATAGCCATTCAGTAGATCGAACGGGTTGCCGGTCCCCTTCGGCGGGGCCTTTTTCGTCGCCGATTCGGCCGGCAGCGACATGAGCGCCACGAGCAGAAGCATCACGATCGGCGTAACCTTACCGATCCAGTTCGGAAGCAGGCGAGGTGCCATGGAAGCCTATCCCTCTCAAGTTGACCGCTGAAGACTCGAGCCCCGGGCGAAAGCCGAGTGCATGCGGGCCGTTGCCGCCCCCCGCGCCCCCGTGCATCATGCAAAAAAATGGAGGCCGGGGGAAGACGATGAAGCTGTTACGTTATGGAAAAGTCGGTCAGGAAAAGCCTGCGGTTCTCGATGCTGAGGGCCGGATTCGCGACCTCTCCGCTGCCGTGGTCGACTTCGCCGGCGAGGCGCTCGGGCGCGAAAGTCTGAGTCGAATCAAGGCGCTCGATCTGGCCACTCTTCCGCTGGTTGAGGGCACGCCCCGTATCGGGGCCCCGATTGGTGTCGTCCCCAAGTTTCTCGGCATCGGTCTCAACTATCGCGACCATGCGGCCGAAACCGGTCAGCCGATTCCCGAAGTGCCGATCGTGTTCGCCAAGGCAAGCTCCTGCGTGTCGGGTCCCTACGACCCGATCCTTCAGCCTAAGGGTTTCGATCGCATGGATTTCGAGGTCGAGCTCGCCGTGGTCATCGGCACCCGCGCCAAAGCCGTCTCGGAGGCTGACGCTCTCGACCACGTCGCCGGTTATTGCATTTGCGACGACGTCTCCGAGCGGAGCCTGCAGAAGGGCGGCCCCGGCGAATGGATCAAGGCCAAGAGCCATGACAGTTTCGGGCCGCTCGGGCCCTGGCTCGTGACCACCGACGAGGTCCCCGATCCGCAGGCGCTCGATCTCGCCCTCGACTTGAACGGAACGCGCATGCAGACCGGCCATACCTCGACCATGA
This sequence comes from Methyloceanibacter sp., assembly GCA_035499115.1. Classification (GTDB taxonomy): domain Bacteria; phylum Pseudomonadota; class Alphaproteobacteria; order Rhizobiales; family Methyloligellaceae; genus Methyloceanibacter. The sequence goes on from DATJZL010000001.1 coordinate 3,309, forward strand.
TTTTCACGGTGGCTGAGCTCGTGAGCTATATCAGCAAGTACATGACGCTCGTGCCGGGCGATGTGATCACCACGGGCACGCCGCCAGGCGTCGGCATGGCGCGAAATCCGCGCGTGTTCTTGAAGGCGGGCGATGAGCTCCGCCTCACCGTCTCCGGGCTCGGCGAGCAGCGGCTGAAAGTCGTGGCTGAGAGTTAGGGGGCCTGGATGGCCTCACCCTTCGAGACGGGCCTTCGGCCCTCCTCAGGATGAGGATCAACTCCTCATGGTGAGGGGCGTCCGAAGGGCGCGTCTCGAACCATGAGGCCCCGACGCCAGCGGAGCTACGCCTTGGACCACCATTTGTGGAAGTGATGCACGGGGCCCCTGCCCTTGCCGATGTGAAGCTCGTCGGCTGCAGCGATCGCGGCGGTGATATAGGCCTTCGCCGTTCTCACGGCTTCGCGGAGCGAGGCGCCTTTGGCGAGCTCGGCGGCGATGGCTGAGGAGAGCGTGCAACCCGTACCGTGATCGTGCTTGGTCGGAACGCGCGGCGCTTCGAGCCGCATCTCGCCCTCCTGATCGAGCAGGAGATCGACCGCCATCGGGCCTTTGGCGTGACCGCCCTTGATGAGCACCGCCTTCGCGCCGAGCCGCTTGAGCTCGTGCGCCTGGGCGCGCATTTCATCTTCGCCGCGAGCCTCGTGCGTTCCGAGCAGTTGGGCGGCCTCGGGCAGGTTCGGCGTCACGACGACAGCCTGAGGCAGCAAGACACGCTTTAGCGTTGCGATCGCCTCGTTATCGAGCAGAACGGCACCGGTGGCTGCGACCATCACCGGATCGAGCACCACGGGGACGTCCGGAAACTGCTTCAGGCCTTCCGCGACGGCCTCTATTACGGCGCTCGTCGCCAACATGCCGATCTTGATCGCGCCGACCTCGAGGTCCCGCGACACGGCTTTCATCTGTGCAAGCACGAAGTCGGGCGGCACGACATGCACCCCCTCGACGCCCAGCGTGTTCTGCGCGGTCAGCGCCGTCAGCGCGGTCGCGCCATGAACGCCGAGCGCGGCGAAGGTCTTGAGGTCGGCCTGAATGCCGGCGCCGCCCGCTGAATCGGAACCGGCGATGGAAAGTGCGATGGCTGTCATAGCGCAACTATCGGCCGATCCTGCATGATGCGGAAGCGCTGCATCAGCCGATGGTGGCAAGCCCAGGGAAAAGCTGCAGCATCCAGGCCGAGAGCATGGTCATCGCGTTGGTGAGAAAGAGGATGCCGGTCAGAACGAGAAAGCCGCCCATCACCTTCTCCACCGTCGCCAAATGGCGGCGGAAGCGCTGCATCGTGCTCATGAAGGGCCGGATGGCGACCGCCGCGGCGACGAAGGGGATGCCGAGCCCGAGCGAATAGACGAAAAGCAGCCCCACGCCTTGGCGCACCGAATCTTCGCCAGCAGCCATGGCGAGAATCGCGCCGAGCACCGGCCCGATGCAGGGGGTCCAGCCGAAAGCGAAGGCAAGTCCGATGAGATAGGCGCCGAGGAGGCCAGCCGGCCGCTCGTCGGCGTGATAGCGCGCCTCGCGATGGAGGAGCGGAATGTGGATCAGGCCGAGGAAATGGAGGCCGGCAATGATGATGATCACGCCGGCGATCTTGCTCAGCAGCGCGAAGTTGGCGATGAGCACCTGGCCGAGCGCCGTGGCAGTGGCGCCAAGCGCCACGAACACCGTGGTGAAGCCGAGCACGAAGGCGACCGAGGACATGACCACGGTCGCATAGACGTGGGAGGGCGTCTCGTCCTCGCCGGCGAGCTGGTCGAAGGTAGCCCCGCCGAGGAAGCAGAGATAAGGCGGGACGAGCGGCAGCACGCAGGGACTCAGGAAACTGAGCAGCCCCGCAACCAGCGCTCCGACATAGGTCACGTCCACGTTCCAACCTCTCGATGTCGTTGCCCGCGCAGGCGGGCAATCAAGTAAACACAACCGCTTCAATAGGCTACTGGATTGCCCGGTCTGATCCCCGGGTCAAGCCCGGGGAGGGCAATGACAAGTCACGTTAGCGTCAGTTTTGAGATCAAGCGGCGGCGGCGCGGGCGCGCAGCGCGGCTGCCCTGATGGCGGCGATGTTCTCCTGATAGGCGCCGCCCTTGAACACGCCGGAACCCGCCACGATCACATTCGCCCCTGCCTCGACCACGAGCGGCGCCGTCTCGGCATTGATGCCGCCATCGACCTCGAGGTGAATCGGCCGCGCGCCGATCGCCGTGCGGATCGCCCTGATCTTGTTGAGCTGGCCCGGGATGAAGGCCTGCCCGCCAAAGCCCGGATTCACCGTCATCACCAGCACGAGGTCGACCTTGTCGAGCACATAATCGATCGCGCTCTCAGGCGTCGACGGGGTGATCGAGACGCCGGCCTTCTTGCCGAGGCTCCTGATCAATTGCACAGAGCGGTCGAGATGCGGGCCGGCCTCCGCATGGACCGTAATGATGTCGGAGCCCGCTTGGGCGAAGGCTTCGATATAGGGGTCGCAGGGCGCGATCATCAGATGCACGTCGAAGATCTTCTTCGAGTGCGGACGGAGCGCCTTGACGATGTCGGGGCCGATGGTGATGTTGGGCACGAAATGCCCGTCCATGACGTCGACATGAACCCAGTCGCAGCCCGCCGCATCGATGGCGCGCACCTCCTCGCCGAGCCGCGCGAAATCGGCCGAGAGGATCGACGGGGCAATGATGATATCGCGGGCCATGGTCAAATCTCATTGTCATTGCCCGGCTTTGACCGGGCAATCCAGTAGTCACTGCCTTCGCAGATAACTGTGGATGGATGATTACTGGATTCCCGCTTTCGCGGGAATGACAAGAATGAAAGACGGCTCAAGAAATGGCGGTTGCGCAGGCTCCGCTTTGCGCGAGCGCCAGGACCCCCGGCAATTTTGCGCCGCCGAGCCATTCGAGAAAGGCGCCGCCCGCGGTCGAGACATAGGTCAAATCGTCGGCAACGCCGACGATGTTGAGCGCCCTCACCGTATCGCCGCCGCCGGCCACGCTTACGAGCTTCCCTTCCCTCGTCAGCCGAGCCACCTCCCGGACGAGCGCAAAAGTCCCCTCACCGAAAGGCGCCGTCTCGAAGGCGCCAAGTGGACCGTTCCACAACACCGTCTTCACCTGGGCGAGGCGGCGCTTCAACTCGGCGACGCTGTGGGGGCCGAAATCAAGGATCATGGCGTCGGCGGGCACTGCTCCGACCGGGCAGACCTGCCAATCAACGCCTGGCTTGAACTCCTTCGCCACCACGACGTCGGTCGGAAGCACGATTTCGCAGCCTGCCCGTTCGGCGCGCGCCACGATGTCCTTGGCGGTCTCGATGAATTCCGGCTCGACCAATGACGCGCCGGTATCGATTCCCTTGGCGGCGAGGAACGTGTTGGCCATGCCGCCGCCCACCGCGAGTTGATCCATGCGCGTGACGAGGTGGGTGAGGACCTCGATCTTGGTCGAAACCTTAGCGCCGCCGACGATGGCCATGACCGGCCGCGCGGGATTCTCCAGCGCTCGGCTAAGCGCCGAGACCTCGGCCATCAGCAGGAGCCCGGCATAAGCAGGGCGAAGATGGGCGAGCGCTTCGATCGAGGAATGCGCCCGATGCGACGATGAGAAGGCGTCGTTCACATAGATGTCGCCGAGGTCGGCAAGAGCCTTGGCGAATTCCATGTCGTTCTTCTCCTCGCCCTTGTAATAGCGAAGGTTCTCGAGCACGGCGATCTCGCCGGGCTTAACGGCGGCGACACCGCGCCTCGCCTCCTCGCCAAAGCAGTCGCCGATGAAATGGATGGTGGTGCCGGGCATCAGCTCACGCATCTTCTCGGCAACCGGCCAGAGCGAGGTGCCGGGGCTCACCACCCCCTCTGGACGGCCGAGATGGGAGAGCACGATCACCTTGGCTCCCGCCCGTGCAAGGCTCGCGATGGTCGGGAGCACGCGTTCGAGCCGGGTCGCGTCGACGACGATGCCGTTCTCGATCGGCACATTGAAGTCGACGCGCACGAGCACGCGCTTGCCCCTGACGTCGACGCCCTCGATCGTCTTGACGCTCGAGAGGTCGAGGCCTCCGCCTGAAAGGCCCTCCGCCGCATCGGCCGGCGAGGGCGCCATGTTCATATCAGCCGCCCCATGGCAGCGGCCGTGTCGTTCATGCGATTGGAGAAGCCCCACTCGTTGTCGTACCAGGAGACCACCCGACAAAACGAGCCGTCGACGACATGGGTGCTGTTCAGGTCGAAGATCGAGCTCAACGGATCGTGGTTGAAGTCGCTCGACACGAGCGGCTTGTCATTCACGCCGAGAATGCCTTTCAGCGGCCCGTTGGCGGCCTCAATCATCGCCTCGTTGATCTCCTGAGGCGTGGTCGCGCGGTTGGCCTGGAAGGTGAGATCGATCATGCTGACATTCGGCACCGGCACTCTGATCGAAGCGCCGTCGAGCTTGCCCTTGAGCTCAGGCAGCACGAGGCCGACGGCCTTGGCGGCGCCGGTCGATGTGGGAATGAGATTCATCGCCGCGGCGCGGGCG
>DATJZL010000002.1:0-10596 GCA_035499115.1 Methyloceanibacter sp.
AGAGGTGATGCTCGCCGGGCAGGCCCTCGCGCTGCACGCGCGCCAAAACCTGGCGCACCACGCCGCGCAGAGCATCCTGCGTGAGAAGGTCGTATCTGATTTCGTCGTCTGCCATGGAGATCGCCGCTTGCCCTCTTGCGACGTGAGGCAGTCACCCCGTTAAAGTGGAGGGCTTCTGTTGGCCGGTGCCCTCCGAACCGCGCCTAGCCGCTGCGAAGCGATTAGGACTTCATTTTCAGGCTATCGCGCCGCTTACGCAGCGAGAGCAGCCTCCGCATAGTTGTCATTGGCAACTATAGGGTTGGCCCGATAACGGCGGTACCATGCCGAGCGAAAGCGCGACCTTTACACCCTCGTCGATCCTATTTCGCCCCCATGAGTCGGAAACCAGAAATTTTGAATCGAACTCTGACTTCTGAATGGTGGAGGCGCCGGGTACCGCCCCCGGGTCCGAATGGCTTATTACGAAGGCTATTTATCGCCATAGTCGGCTTGCACCGACAGACTCTATATAGGCCTCTATGGGGGCAAAAAAAAGATTGATGGTGCCGATACCCCCAGTTCGAGTCGTCGGCGAATCACTGATCCGGCGGCGGCTAGTCCTTGCGCTTCAGCATGATAATGGCGCCGCTCCAGGCATCGACCTTCATCTTGATCTTGGCGCCGGTTGGATCGAAGCCCACGACCTCCCAGACTCCGTCGTCGAGGTCGACGTCCTTGATCACCACGATGCCCCTGCTGAAGGCTATGTTGCGCACATCGTCGATGGTGACGCGCGGTTGCGCGGTCGCGGGAACGGCCAATAAGAGGCTTAGCGCAAACAGGACGGTTAAGAGACGCATTCCACTCACCTTCCGAGTTGGAGTTGTTCACGGAGCCGGTTGTGTATAAGAGGCCGAACCCTCCTTGCCGGCTCGCCTCGCTGAGGCCAGATCATAGGACAAGTTTGAAAGGAGAGAACCCCACCTTTGCGTCAATATCTCGATCTTCTCGCCCGCATTCGCCACGAAGGGCTCAAAAAGGGTGACCGCACCGGTACCGGCGCCTTGAGCCTGTTCGGTGCGCAGATGCGCTTCGATCTCGAGGACGGCTTTCCACTCCTCACCACCAAGAAGCTGCACGTCAAGTCGATCATCCACGAGCTGCTTTGGTTCCTTCAGGGCTCGACCAATGTGCGCTATCTGAACGAGCACGGGGTGAGCATCTGGGACGAATGGGCCGACGAGGCGGGCGAGCTCGGCCCGATCTACGGGCGGCAATGGCGCTCTTGGCCGGCGCCCGACGGACGACAGATCGATCAGATCGCCAATGTGGTCGAGGGCCTGAAGCGGGACCCTGATTCGCGTCGCCATATCGTCTGCGCCTGGAACGTCGGCGAGCTCGACAAGATGGCGCTGCCCCCCTGCCACTGCCTGTTCCAGTTCTATGTCGGGGAGGGGCGCCTCTCCTGCCAGCTCTATCAGCGCTCCGCCGACATGTTCCTTGGCGTGCCCTTCAACATCGCCTCTTACGCTCTGCTGACGATGATGATGGCGCAGGTTACCGGGCTCAAGCCGGGTGAGTTCGTCCACACCTTCGGCGACGTACATCTTTATCTCAACCATCTCGATCAGGCCGACGAGCAGCTGACACGAAGCCCGCGTGCATTGCCGCGCATGGCGATCAATCCCGAGATCGCCTCTCTGTTCGATTTCGCCTATGAGGACTTCAAGCTCCTCGCCTACGACCCGCATCCCGCGATCCGCGCCGAGGTCGCGGTGTGAGCCTAGCCAAGACCGCACCGGGCACGCCCATCATCGCGCTCGTCGTGGCGATGGCCGAGAACGGCGCCATCGGCAGGGGCGGGGAGTTGCCGTGGCGGCTGTCGAGCGATCTCCGCTATTTCCGTGCGATCACCATGGGCAAGCCGGTGATCATGGGGCGGCGCACGTTCAAATCGCTGCCGCGCGTTCTCGACGGGCGTCTCAACGTCGTGCTGTCACGCGACAGCGGCTTTGTCGCCGATGGCGCCGTCATGGCTCACACCCTCGAGGAAGGCCTGCAGCTGGCGCGCGATTCGGCGGCGCGGACCGGCGCCGACGAGATCATGGTGATCGGCGGCGAGGACGTGTTCCGCGCCGTGCTCCCGCAAGCCGGCCGCATTTATCTTACCGAGGTCCACGCTGCTCCTCATGCCGACACCTGGTTCCCCCCCTTGGACAGAGGCGAATGGCGCGAGGTCTCGCGCCAGCGCCACGAGCCGGGCCCCAAGGACGAGCATGCCTTCAGCTTCGTGGTGCTGGAACGGTCACCATGAGTTGCGCCCCGCATTGCGCGGCAAGGATCAGTGGCCTATAACCCTCCCCACCTTGTCGCAGGACCGCCATTTTGATGCGGCTAGACTTGCCGTCTTAAGCTCACCTTCTTAGGCCGGTCCTCGCGCCACCCCCACAAGACATCAGGACAAATTTCGATCATGCCTTGGAGCAATCAGAGCGGAGGCGGCGGCTGGAAAGGCAGCGGCGGCGGCCCTTGGGGTCCGCGCCCCGGGAGTCCCGGCCAGCAACCCGATTTGGAGGAAATCCTCCGTCGGAGTCAGGACCGCATTCGCCAAGCCATGCCCGGCGGAAACCTTGGCGGCCCCTTCATGGCGCTCGCCGCCGTGGTGCTGATCGCGCTCATCGGCTTCTTCGGCTTCACCGTGCGGGTCAACCCCGACGAGCTCGGCGTCGTTCTGCGCTTCGGCAAATATGTGCGTCAGCTTCCGCCCGGCCTCAACTTCCGCTGGCCCTATCCCATCGAGGAGGTCGAGCTACCGAAGGTCACTCGCATCAATCGGATCGAAATCGGCATGCGCGGCTCCGCCGACGTGCGCGATGCTTCGAGCACGGTCCGCGACGTGCCGGAAGAAAGCCTGATGCTGACCGGCGACGAGAATATCGTCGACGTCGATTTCGTCGTGTTTTGGAAGATCAGCAATGCCGCCGACTTCCTGTTCAACATCCAGAACCCCGAAGGCACGGTGAAGGACGTGGCGGAAAGCGCCATGCGCGAGATCGTGGGTCAAAGCGATATCGAGCCGATCCTCACCGGGGCGCGGGCCAAGACCGAGGCTGATGCGCAGGCCCTGATGCAGAAGACCCTCGATTCCTATGGCGCAGGCGTATTGATTACTCAGGTGCAACTGCAAAAGGTCGATCCGCCCGCGCAAGTGATCGACGCCTTCCGCGACGTGCAGGCGGCGCGCGCCGATCAGGAGCGCTTGCAGAACGAGGCGGAAGCCTATGCCAACCGCATCATTCCCGAGGCGCGCGGCGAAGCCGAGCGCATTCTCCAGGCGGCGCAAGGCTATCGCGACCAGGTTATCGCCGAGGCCAAGGGTCAGGCCGACCGCTTCCTCAGCGTCTATGAGCAGTACAAGAAGGCGCCCGATGTGACGCGCAAGCGCATCTTCATCGAGACCATGGAGAAAGTGCTCGGCGACACCGACAAGGTCATCATCGACGGCAAGTCGGGCACCGGCGTCGTTCCCTATCTGCCGCTTCCGGAATTCTCCAAACGGCCTCCTGCTCCGGAGGGCCAGCCCCAATGAGCCGCACCGCTCTCACCTTCAGCCTCGTCATTCTCGCCTTCGCGGCCCTCGTCAGCTACCTGACTCTGTTTACGGTCGGCCAGACTCAGCAGGCGATCGTGCTCGAATTCGGCAAGCCCAAGCGCATCATCACCGAGCCTGGGCTTCAATACAAAATTCCGTTCATTCAGAATGTCGTGTTGTTCGACAAACGTATCCTCGACATCGACACCGCCTCGCAAGAAGTGATCGCCTCCGACCAGAAGCGGCTCGTCGTCGATGCCTTCGCGCGTTACAAGATCGTCAATGCCTTGTTGTTCTTCCAGAGCCTGGGCAACGAGGAGGGTGCCGACTCGCGACTCGGGGCTATCCTCGAATCCTCGCTCAGGCGAGTACTCGGCGCCGCGAGCTTTGCGACGGTGGTACGCGACAAGCGGGAGGAGCTGATGCGCACCATTCTCAGTCAGGTCAACCAGGAGGCCGCGCCTTTTGGCATCAACGTCGTCGATGTGCGTATCAAGCGCGTCGACCTGCCCGAAGCGAACATGCAGGCGATCTACCGCCGGATGCAGACCGAGCGGCAACGACAAGCGGCCGAGTTCCGCGCCGAAGGCGAGGGCGCCGCGCGGCGCATCCGCGGCACGGCAGACCGCCAGGTCACCGTGATCAAGGCCGACGCGACGGGCGAGTCTGAGCGGATCAGGGGCACCGGCGATGCCGAGAAGAACCGCATTTTCGCCGACGCCTTCGGTCAGGATCCCGACTTCTTCGCCTTCTATCGGTCCATGCAGGCTTACACGGCGGCGCTGAAGGGCGACGACACGCGCTTTCTGCTGAGCCCTAATTCGCAGTTCTTCCAGTATTTCAACGACGACACCGGCAAAGCCGAGCAGCCGGGCTCTTCGTCCGCCGCACCGCCGCCGGCAAAACCCTCTGGGGCGCCGCAGGCGCCGAGCGAGGAGGGGCCTGAGCCTGAGCAGGGGGCCTCGATCGGTGTCCCGACGCCGGCGCCCGAGCACAAGCTTTCGGCAGGCGAGACGCCCCCCGAGGCACAGCCGGCCCCGTGAGGCGCGTGGAGCACCTGCCGACTCGATGAGCGATCTTGCCGTGGCGTTGGGGCTGGTGCTCGTCATCGAAGGGTCGTTATGGGCGTTGTCGCCCGGGCTAGGCCGCAGGCTGTTGCAGGCTTCGGCCGGAGTTCAGGAGGGCACCTTGCGGCTTGCCGGCGCGGTTGCGGTCGCCTGTGGCGTGTTCATCATCTGGCTCGTGCGCGGTTAGAAGAGCGACAAGCGCGTGCGGTGTGTGCCTTATCCTGCCGTTTTCCGCTAAGATGGGGGACGCGCGATTTGACCGGCGAGCGATGCGGGAGAGTTTGATCGATGTCTGAGCGACACATGCTGGCGGCACCTCTTGGCGTTGTCTCGATTGTGAGCCGCGCACTCCTTGCTGCTTGCTGCCTTGCCCTTTTCCTGCTCGGCGCATCGCCGCTGCTTCCCACCCCGAGCCTCGCGCGTGGCCCCGACTCCGTTGCCGACATCGCCGAGGGTCTGCAAGACGCTGTGGTCAATATTTCGACCACCCAGACGCTGAAGGGCTCAAACGACAACACCAACACGGGGCCTGGTCCCAAGGGCTCGCCCTTCGAGGAGTTCTTCGACGACTTCTTCGACGACCAGGACAAACAAGGGCTGCCGCGCAAGGTGAGCTCGCTCGGCTCGGGCTTCGTCATCGACCCTTCGGGATTGATCGTCACCAACAACCACGTCATCGAGGGCGCCGACGAGATCCTCATCAACTTCACCGACGGCAGCAAGCTGAAGGTCACCAAGATTCTCGGTCACGATCCCAAGACCGATCTCGCTCTGCTCCAGGTCGAGCCGAAGAAGCCGCTTCATGCCGTGACCTTCGGCGATTCGGCAAAGATGCGCGTGGGCGACTGGGTGATGGCGATCGGCAATCCCTTCGGGCTAGGGGGCAGCGTCACGGTCGGCATCATCTCTGCCACCAAGCGCGACATCAATGCCGGCCCTTACGATGACTTTCTGCAGACGGACGCCGCCATCAACCGGGGCAATTCCGGCGGCCCATTGTTCAACATGGACGGCCAGGTGATTGGCGTGAACACGGCGATCATCTCGCCGTCTGGCGGGTCGATCGGCATCGGCTTCGCCGTCCCCTCGAACAGCGCAGTGCAGGTGATCGATCAGCTCAAGCAATACGGCGAGACAAGGCGCGGCTGGCTCGGCGTCCACGTGCAGAACGTGACCGACGAGATCGCCGAAAGCTTGGGCTTGCAGGAGCCGAAAGGGGCTCTGGTCGCCACCGTGTCGCCCGATAGTCCGGCTGCCGCGGGTGGTATCGAACCGGGCGACGTGATCTTGTCCTTCGACGGTCAGGCCATCGAGAATATGCGCAACCTGCCGCGCGCCGTAGCCGCGACGCCGATCGGCAAGAGCGTTGCGGTTGAGCTCCTGCGCAAAGGCGAGAACAAGTCGGTCAATGTCGCTATCGGTCAGCTGCCGGCGAACGAGGAGGCGGCCGACGATACGACGCAAGACGATAATGGCGATAATAGTGATGAGGGCGATACGCCCGAGAAAGAGGAGCTGCTTGGTCTCTCCATCGCGCCTCTGACCGATGAGCTGCGCAGTCACTACGGCATCGGGAAAGCGATCGAGGGCGTCATCATCACCGAGGTCAAGCCTGACAGCCCGGCGGCGCAGAAGGACGTGAAGCCGGGGGACGTGATCGTCGAGGTGACGCAGGAGAAGGTGAAACAGCCACGCGACGTGCTCGCGCGACTTGACGCCGTGAAGAAGTCCGGCCGCCGCACCGTGTTGCTACTCCTCTCGGACTCTAAGGGCGGGCTTAGATTCGTCGCCGTGCCGACGACTTGAGTCTCTTGCCGGCGGGAAGCGTGCGCGCTGAAGCGAAGGCAATTCTTATCGCCGGGCCGACCGCGAGCGGCAAGTCCGCCGTGGCACTCGCCCTTGCCGATCAGCTTGGCGGTACCGTCATCAACGCCGATTCGATGCAGCTCTATCGCGAGCTTCACCTGCTCACAGCGCGGCCGAGCGAAGCCGACGAGGCCGTTGCCCCGCATCGCCTTTACGGCACCGTCTCGGCAAGCGAGGCCTTTTCGGTCGGCCGCTGGCTCGAAGCGGCGCAAGCGGCCATCGCCGCGGTGAGAGGCGAGGGCAGCGTGCCGATCCTGGTCGGTGGCACCGGCCTCTATTTCAAGGCGCTCCTCGAGGGGCTCGCCCCCGTCCCCGATATTCCTCCCGAAGTGCGCGCTCATTGGCGCCAACAAGCCGCGCGCCTTAACGCCGAAGCACTTCATCGCGAGCTTGCGGCACGTGACCCGGGCGTCGCCGCCAAGCTAAAGCCGAACGACCCGCAACGCATCGTGCGGGCCCTCGAGGTGATCGATGCGACGGGCATCTCGCTCTCAGAATGGCAGGACGCCCCCGCTGCTCCCGTTCTTTCGGCCGATAATATGCTGCGCTTTGTCATCGCGCCGGAACGCGAGCCGCTCTATGCCGCCATCGATGCCCGTTTCGACCGCATGATCGAGAATGGAGCCATCGAGGAGGTCGAAGCGCTGCTCGTGCAGGGTCTCGATGACAGCCTTCCTGCCATGCGGGCCCACGGGGTGCGCGAGCTCAGGAGCTATCTCGCCGGCGCGTGCAGCCTTGAAGACGCAAAGCTCAAGTCGAAGACCGAGTCGAGGCGCTACGCCAAGCGGCAGATGACCTGGGCGAGGCGCTACATGGCCGACTGGGAGTGGTTTCCCGGTCCTCAAGAGGCAGTTGAGGCGGTAGTGCTTACACGGTGATTTGCGTGCCGATCTCCACTACGCGATCGGTGGGAAGCCCGAAATAGCTCGATGCGTCGTCGGCATTCTTGGCGAGGATGATGAACAGGCGATCCTGCCACACACGCATGCTCGATTTAGTATCTTGCCTCACTACGCGCCGCGACAAGAAGAAGGAGGTCGACATGATGTCAAAGGTCAAGCCCTGCCTACGCGCCAGCGCGAGCGCCTTCGGTATGTTAGGCGTCTCCATGAAGCCGAAGCGGACGAGCACGCGGGTGAAGATCTTGCCGAGCGGGGCAACGCTGACACGCTCGGCTGGCGAGACGCGTGGTGTGCTCTCGATGATTAGGGTGAGCACCACGTTATGATCGTGGAGCACCTTGTAGTGCTTGAGGCTATGCAAAAGCGCGGTCGGCGCAGCCTCGGGATCTGCGGTCAAGAAAACGGCGGTGCCCGCAACCTTGTGTGGCTGCCGCTTCTCCAGCGCATCGATCAAGTCGTCGATCGGGGTCTCCAGCCGCCGCGTCTTGGTGGCGAGAATGCGTGCTCCCTTCACCCACGTAAGCATCAGCGTCATCATCATGGCGCCGATCATCAACGGGACCCAGCCGCCCTGGAACACCTTGAGCAGGTTGGCGCCGAGAAAGATGAGGTCGATGAGGAGGAACGGCGCCATCAGCGCGGCAGCGCCTAGGACCGGCCATTGCCAATATTTCCAGATCACGATGAAGGCCATGATCGCCGTCACCACCATCGTGCCGGTCACGGCGATGCCGTAGGCCGAAGCGAGCGCGCCCGAGGACCTGAACTGCACGACTAGCAAGAGCACGCCGATCAACAGAATGATGTTGACGCGTGGGATGTAGATTTGCCCGAACTGCGACTCCGAGGTGTGGCGGATCTCGAGCCGCGGCAGAAGGCCGAGCTGAATGGCCTGTGCGGTGAGCGAGTAGGCGCCCGAGATCACAGCCTGGCTCGCGATCACGGTTGCGGCGGTGGCAAGGGCGATCATCGGCACGCGCGCCCAGTCCGGATAAAGCAAAAAGAACGGGTTCGCGATGGCGCGCGAATCACCGAGCAGGAGTGCTCCCTGGCCGAGATAGTTGATGGTAAGCGCCGGCAGGCAGACCGTGAGCCACGCCATCCTGATCGGCCCCCTGCCGAAATGACCGAGATCGGCGTAGAGAGCCTCGGCCCCGGTGACCACCAGGAACACGGCGCCAAGCGTCAGCAGCCCGATTATGCCGTGGCTGAGAAGAAAGCTCACGCCGTGCACCGGGTTGAACGCGGCGAGCACGCTCGGGTTCTGTGCGACATGCCAGGCACCTCCAACGGCGAGGGCGAAGAACCAGAGAAGGGTGATGGGGCCGAAGAAAGTGGCAACCCGCGCCGTGCCGCGCGATTGCACCGCGAACAGGGCGAAGAGGATCGCCACCGAGAGCGGCACCACGAAGCGGGCAAGCGCGGGCGTGATGACCTCCAAGCCTTCGACGGCCGATAGCACGGACAGGGCCGGCGTAATCATCGCATCGCCGTAGAACAGCGCGGCGCTCATCATGCCGAGCAGCATGATGGTGAAACCGTTGCCGCCGAGCGCGCGCCGCGCGAGCGCCATCAGCGCGAGCGTTCCGCCCTCGCCGTTATTGTCGGCGCGGAGCAGAATCATCACGTACTTCACCGTGACGATGAGAATGAGCGCCCAGATGATCAGCGAGAGGATGCCGAGAATGACCTCTTCGCCGGCCTGCGCGGTCGGCCCCACGGCGGCGAGTACCGACTCGCGCAAGGCATAGAGCGGGCTCGTGCCGATGTCGCCATAGACGACGCCGATGCAGCCCAGCATCAGCCCGAAAAATTTCGGGTGTGAGGTCTCCAGTCCAGGCCCGTCGGCGGTCCCGGCGACTTTGGTGTGTTGAGTCATTGCGAGGGGATGTGACCGTCCGCGGATCGTGCGGACGAGGCCGCATGGGCGCCCCGTCCTGGCCGGAGGCGGGCATAGACCTTAGCGTGCCGCTTGTCCATACAACGAATTGATAATGAATCCCGCACGGCACGCGTGCGTCAGACCGTGACTTGCGTCCCGATCTCCACCACGCGGTCGGTCGGGAGCTGGAAATAGCTCGACGCGTCGTCGGCGTTCTGAGCCAGGAAGATGAAGAGCTTGTCCTGCCAGGCGGGCATGCCGGAGCGCACATCAGGACGTACGACGCGCCGCGACAGGAAAAATGAGGTCGCCATGATGTCGAAGCTCCAGCCGGCCTTGCGCGCGATGGCGAGCGCCTTGGGGATATTGGGCGTCTCCATGAAGCCGAAATGCAGGACCACGCGCAAGAATTGGTCGCCGATCTTGTCTATCTCCACGCGGTCCTGCGGCGCGACGCGGGGCACATTCTCGACCACGATGGTGAGGATCACGTTGTTCTCATGCAGGACCTTGTAGTGTTTCAGGCTGTGCAGAAGCGCGGTCGGCGCGCTTTCCGGCGCTGCGGTCAAGAACACGGCCGTGCCGGGAACGCGCGGCGGCGGCCTCTTCTCCAAGAGCTTGATCAGCTCCTCGACCGGCATTTCCAGCCTTCGCGTCTTGGCGGCGAGAATCTGCGCGCCCTTGCGCCAGGTGAGCATGACGGTGACGAGACAGCAGCCGATGAGAAGCGGTACCCATCCGCCCTGCGGCACCTTCAGCAGATTGGCGACGAGGAAGGTGACGTCGATCAGCATGAACGGCAGCATCAGCGCGAGCGCCGCACCGAGCGTCCAGTTCCACACCCTCCAGATCACGGTGAAGCCCATCAACCCGTCGACCAGCATGGTGCCCGTGACCGCCACGCCATAGGCCGAGGCGAGCGCACTCGACGAGCGGAACACGATAACCAGTAGGAGGACACCGATGAGCAGCAGCACATTGATGCGCGGAATGAAGATCTGGCCCGCCTGCGTCGCCGAAGTGCGCCTGATTTGGAGGCGCGGCAGCAGACCGAGCTGCACGGCCTGGTTGGTGAGCGAGAAGGCCCCGGTGATGACAGCCTGACTCGCGATGATGGTCGCGGCCGTGGCGAGAGCGATCATGGGATAGAGCGCCCACGGCGGTACCATGCGGTAGAACGGATTGCCGATGGCGGTCGGTTCGGCCAACACAAGCGCCCCTTGCCCGAAATAATTGAGGACGAGGGCGGGGAAAACGAAATACAGCCACGCCGTTTGAATTGGCCTTCGGCCGAAATGGCCAAGA
>DATJZL010000003.1:0-3489 GCA_035499115.1 Methyloceanibacter sp.
GATGTCGGAGACGATACGCATCGAGGGTGCGGGCGGATAGATATAAGTGTTCCGCACCATGAACTCTTTCAGGATGTCGTTCTGGATCGTGCCGGAGAGCTGCTCAGGCGGCACGCCCTGCTCTTCGCCGGCGACGATGAACAGCGCGAGCACGGGGAGCACCGCGCCGATCATGGTCATCGACACCGAGACTTTGTCGAGCGGGATGTGATCGAACAGCGTGCGCATGTCGTAAATCGAGTCGATGGCGACACCAGCCATGCCGACATCGCCGGTCACGCGCGGATGATCGGAGTCGTAGCCGCGGTGGGTGGCGAGATCGAAGGCGACGGAGACGCCCTGCTGGCCGGCGGCGAGGTTGCGCCGGTAGAAGGCATTGGAGTCTTCGGCGGTGGAGAAGCCGGAATATTGGCGGACCGTCCAGGGCCTCTGCACGTACATCGTGGGGTAGGGCCCTCGCAGATAAGGCGCGATGCCCGGCATTCCATCGAGGAAGTCGAGGCCCGCGAGATCGTCCGCACCATAAGCGGGCTTCACCTCGATCCCTTCGGGGGTCTGCCAAGAATTGGCGCTCGCGGGCGCGGTGGCGTCAGTGCCGCTTGCGGCGTCGAATTTCACCTCGGCAAATGAAGGGATGCGCGTCATCTTAGGTCGATCTCGTCATAGGCGACATTCAGGATCGCAAGCGTATCACAGCCCTGGTGAAGGAACGTTCTAACGCCGGCGCCTTCGAGTGTGGGGCGATCAGCGCCGGGCTTGCCGGCGAGATAGATGTGCTTGGCACCGGCGGCGGCGAGAGCCTTGGCGGTCTCAAGCGCCTTGCTCGCATAGACCGTGTCGGAGGAGCAGAGGCAGGCGAGAGCGGCGCCTGAATCCTCGAATCGTTGCGCGAGGTTATCGCCTTTTCCTTCCAAGGCTTCGATGCCGCCAGACTCGAACAGGCTCTTGGCGAAGCTCGCGCGCGCGTTGAAGTCGGAGGGACGGCCAAGGCAGGCGAGAAAGACCTTGGGGCGCGTGCCGTGCTTGGCGAGATAGGCATCGCTCCGGTCGCGCAGGCGCTCGAAGGGCTCGGCAAGGCGAATGCGCGGAAGGGCGCCTACCGGCGTCGCGATCTCAGCCGGAGATGATGGGTTCGGCACGCGAACCGTGTCCTCGTTAAGATCAGGGAAATCGCTCGTGCCGACGATCGCATCGTTGCGCCGGGCGACATTGGCCTCGCGCTCGGCACGGACTCTTGCGACGACACGCTGGATCAGTCCGCTTTCGAGAGCATCGGCGGCACCGCCAGCCTTTTCGATGCGCTGGAAGAACCACCACGCCGTCTGGCAGAGCGCGTCGGTGAGCGCCTCGATAGCGCCGGAGCCTGCGGCGGGATCCGCCACGCGATGGAGATTCGCTTCCTCGATGAGAATGGTCTGTGTGTTGCGGGCGATGCGGCGAGCGAAGGCGTCGGGGAAGCCGAGCGCGGCGCTGAGAGGCAACACCGTCACCGCGTCGGCGCCGCCGACAGCAGCGGCGAGGGCCGCAATGGTCGTGCGCACGATGTTACCGTGCGGATCACGCTTGGTCATCATGCGCCAAGCGGTCTCGGCCGCGATGAAGGCGGGGCGAGGCGTGAGCCCGCATGCCTCCTCGATGCGCGCCCACAGTCTCCGCAGTGCGCGGAACTTGGCGATGGTGAAGAACTCATCCTGGTCCGCAGCGAGACGGAAGAAGATCAAGCGGCGTGCCTGATCGAGATCGAAGCCGCGGGCTTCGAGCGCCCGCAAGTAAGCGAGCGCGTTGGCAAGGACGAAGGCAAGCTCCTGTGCCTCCGAGCCTCCCGCCGCATGCACCGGCCTGCCATCGGCAACGGCGAAGGGTCCTGTGAAGCCTTGAGCCACGAGATCACCGATCAGTCCGGTGACCACGGGCGCGAGCTCGGGCCAAGGCATGGGGAAGGCGCCGCGCATCGCTCGCGCGCCAAGTGGGTCGAAGCAAAAGCGCATGGCAAGAGCGCATGGTTTCAGCCCCTTCGCCCGAACATGCTCAGCCATCAATTTCGCGGCCTGCCGCGAAGGCGGACCGAAATCAAGCTCAACCGCGATGCCAGCGTCGAGATAGACGTTGTCGAGGGCTGCGCTGATGGCGTCGCTGGTCGCCGGCAGAGCGTAGCCATAGTCGCCAACGGCCCCCTCGAACACGAGGTTGAGGGCGTTGGCGCCATTGCTCAGATCGTCGAGGGCTTGCGCGTTGGCGGCTTTCGCATCGAGAAGGTCGATCCGTTGCATGACCGACCACGGCGTACCGGCCGCGCGGCTCGGAATGCGCTCTGCCCTCCGTGCGCGCGAGTAGAGAGGCTCGATGGCGATGCCGTCATAGCTCTCGGATCGGAGCAAGGCGAAAGGCGCGCCTTTGAGCGCCTCTTCCACGAGGGCCTTCCACGCCGCCTCGTCGGCAGGCGGGAAGTTGCGGGCAAGGGTCAGTTCCACCATTCTCCTCAAGCTCTAAGCGGCCGAAATCCCCTCCTAGCATGAAGGCGAAGCGCCACGGAAGCGGTGCGGCAGGACCTTGCGGCCTTGCGCGGCTTTGCGGGCGCACCGCACAGAAGCTAAAGTGCGGCAGGAGCGCAAGGGAGGAGCGGCGAATGGCGAAGCGCAAGACGGTAGCGCCGAAGGATGACGCGGGCGGGGGCGACACGAGCGCCACAGCGCCCGCCGATAGCGTCTATATCGGCAAGAGCATCAAGCCGGAATTCATCCTGCTTCGTCTTGCCAATCGCCACGGG
This sequence comes from Methyloceanibacter sp., assembly GCA_035499115.1. GTDB lineage: Bacteria > Pseudomonadota > Alphaproteobacteria > Rhizobiales > Methyloligellaceae > Methyloceanibacter. Next base: position 2,768 of record DATJZL010000003.1, read on the forward strand.
CTGGTCACCGGAGCCACCGGTACCGGCAAGACGGTCACCCTTCAGGGTCTGGCGGAGGGGTTCTCCGATCAGGGCGTGCCCGTGTTCTGCGCCGACGTGAAAGGCGATCTTTCGGGCGTCGCCGAGGCGGGCGAGATGAAGTCCTGGATCGAGGCGCGCGACAAGGCAATCGGCTACACGCAGGATTTCAAGGCCTATCCCGTGATCTTCTGGGACTTGTTCGGCGACAAGGGTCTGCCTATCCGCACGACAGTCTCCGAGATGGGCCCGCTGCTGCTGTCTCGCCTCATGGATCTCAGCGACGCGCAAGAGGGCGTGCTCAATATCGCCTTCAAGATCGCAGGGGAAGCGAACCTTCAGCTGAACACCCTCAAAAACTTGCAGACCATGCTTGAGGGATTGGCGGCGCGCGCCGACACGCTCACTACCCAATACGGCAATATCACCAAGGCCTCGGTCGGGTCGATCCAGCGCTCACTTTTGGTGCTTCAGCAGCAAGGTGGTGAGCATTTCTTCGGCAAGCCGATTCTCGACATCAACGACCTGATGCTCAAGACCCGCGCGGGGCAGGGCTATATCAGCGTGCTCTCCGCCGAGAAGCTTATGGAGTCGCCCAGGCTCTATGCGACCTTCCTTCTATTTCTCCTCTCGCAGCTGTTCGAGAAGATGCCGGAGGTCGGCGATCCCGACAAACCGAAGCTCGTGTTCTTCTTCGACGAGGC
>DATJZL010000004.1:0-2081 GCA_035499115.1 Methyloceanibacter sp.
GGCGCCGGCGGCCCGCCCGGTACCCGCGCCGACCGGCCCCACGCCGTATCACCTCGTGCCGCATACGACGATGCGCAAGGTGATCGCCAAGCGGCTCACCGAAGCCAAGCAGACGGTGCCGCACTATTACCTGACCGTGGACTGCGAGATCGACACCTTGCTCAAGGCGCGTGCGGCGCTGAACGCGCAAGCGCCCGAGAAAGGCGAGGGCGCCTACAAGCTCTCGGTCAACGACTTCGTGATCCGGGCGGTGGCGACGGCCTTGAAGAAGGTGCCGACGGCGAACGCGTCGTGGAGCGACGACGGCATCGTCATGTACGACCGCGCCGACATCTCGGTCGCGGTCGCCATTCCGGCCGGTCTGATCACGCCGATCATCTTCGATGCCGACCGTAAAGGCCTGATCCAGATCTCGCAGGAGATGAAGGCACTCGCCCAGAAGGCCAAGGACAACAAGCTCAAGCTCGAAGAATTTCAGGGCGGAACGTTCTCGATCTCCAACCTCGGCATGTACGGCACCAAGCAGTTCGCAGCCGTGATCAACCCGCCCCAGGGCGGCATCATCGCCATCGGCGCCGGCGAGCAGCGGCCGGTGGTCAAGAACGGCCAGCTTGCGGTCGCGACGGTGATGAGTTGCACCTTGTCGGCCGATCACCGGGTGATTGACGGTGCCATCGGCGCCGAGTTCATGGCGGCGTTCAAGAAGCTGATCGAAGAGCCGCTCGGGATGCTGCTCTGAAATCAAATCCCCTCGCCCCCCGTCTTCGGGGGGAGAGGGTAGGGTGAGGGGGGCTGCACCGCGCACGGTCTCTGTGGTTCAACGGTCGACCCTCACCCTCCCGCGCTGAGGCGCGGGCCCCTCCCTCTCCCACTTCGTGGGCGAGGGGCTCTGAGCGAACTCAAGCTGATGACGGGATAAAAGCGATGGCTGAACAGAATTTCGATCTCATCGTCGTCGGCGGTGGGCCGGGCGGGTATGTCGCGGCGACCCGCGCGGCACAGCTCAAGATGAAGGTGGCGGTGGTCGAGCGCGAGCATCTGGGCGGCATCTGCCTCAACTGGGGCTGCATCCCGACGAAAGCGCTGCTGCGCTGCTCGGAGATCAACCACCTCCTGCATCATCTCGATGCCTACGGCTTCAGCGCCGAGAAGGTGGCCTTCGACCTCGGCAAGGTGGTCAAGCGCTCGCGCGCCGTGGCGAACCAGCTGTCGAACGGCGTCAAGTTCCTCCTCAACAAGAACAAGGTCACCGTCTTCGACGGCCACGCCAAGCTCGCCGGGAAAGGCAAGCTCAAGGTCGAGAAGGACGGCAAGCCGGTGGCCGACCTCGCCGCCAAGCACATCATCCTCGCCACCGGCGCGCGCGCGCGCACGTTCCCGGGGCTTGAGCCGGACGGCAAGCTCGTGTGGACCTACAAGGACGCGATGGTGCCGCCCACCATGCCGAAGTCGCTGCTGGTCGTCGGCTCGGGCGCCATCGGCATCGAGTTCGCCAGCTTCTTCCGCAACATGGGGGCCGAGGTGACGGTGGTCGAGGTGCTCGACCGCCTGCTGCCGGTCGAGGACGAGGAGATCTCGGCGTTTGCGCGCAAGCAGTTCGAGAAGCAGGGCATGAAGATCATGACGTCCGCCACGGTCAAGGCGCTGAAGAAGGGTGCCGACAAGGTGACCGCGACCGTAGAGGCGGGCGGCAAATCGACCGACATCACGGTCGACCGCGTGATCCTCGCCGTCGGCATCGTGGGCAATTTCGAGAATCTCGGCCTCGAGGGCACCAAGGTGAAGGTCGAGAAGACCCACGTGGTGGTGAACGAGTGGCTGGAGACCGGCGAGCCCGGCGTGTACGCGATCGGCGACCTCGTCGGCCCGCCGTGGCTCGCGCACAAGGCGAGCCACGAAGGCGTCATCTGCGTCGAGAAGATCGCCGGCGAGAACGACGTCCACCCGCTCGACGTCACCAAGATCCCGGGCTGCACCTACTGCATGCCGCAGGTGGCGAGCGTCGGCCTCACCGAGAAGGCGGCCAAGGACAAGGGCTACGAGATCAAGGTCGGCCGCTTCCCGTTCATCGGCAACGGCAA
>DATJZL010000005.1:0-4931 GCA_035499115.1 Methyloceanibacter sp.
GTTCCCGTCCTTCATTTTGATCTGCCGCTTGCAGCGCCTTGCGAGGTCGGGCGCGTGAGAGACCATGATCAGGGTCGCTCCTCGCGCGCGCTGCAGATCGAACAAAAGGTCCAAAATTGCCGCCGCGTTGGTGCTATCGAGATTGCCGGTGGGCTCATCGGCGAGAATGAGCGTCGGGTTGTTGATGATGCTGCGCGCAATGGCGACCCGCTGGCGCTCCCCGCCGGACAGTTCCTGGGGAAGGTGCGTGGCGCGGTTGGCAAGACCGACAGTTGCGAGCGCCTCCTCAACCCGGCGCCGCCGCTCGCCCGCACTGGCGCTCGAGCCGAACATTGCCACTTCCACGTTCTCGCTGGCGGTGAGAGTGGGAAAGAGGTTGAACTCCTGAAACACGATGCCAATCTCGGAGCGCCGCAAATCGGACCACTGTCGTAATGTGGTGATGGGCTCGCCTTTCCAACGCAGCACGCCGGTCGTGGGGATTCTGATGCCGCACATCACGAGGATGAGCGTTGTCTTGCCGCTCCCACTCGAACCGAGAATGGCCACGGACTCGCCTTCCCCGAAGGTAAGGTTGACGTCCCTCAGCGCGACAATGCGTCCATCGTCGAAGGAGTGGCCGACATGTTCAAGCGCCATGAGAGGTTTAGAGACCATCGGACGCGCGTTCATGTTCCCGCTCGCTTGTTCATGAAGGCGATGAGAGCGTTGATATCACCATTGTTGCTTGCCAAGACGTTGCCGTATTCCTGAATCTCGGCATTGACCACGCTATGGCCGTCGAGCAGAAGGTCGATGATGCGCCAGGATTCCCCATCGGGACGCATCCACCAGATCCAAGTTTGATCCGCCTTACCCGGTACGGAGCGACGGCTTGCAGCGAGTTGATCGCCGCCCAGCGGCGGACGGCGCCCGATATAGGTCAAGGTCGTGCCGGGCGGTCGCATGCGGCGAAGATAGGCGCTGATGACCTCGTCTTCGAAGGCTTCCATATATTTCTTTCGTTCCTCATCAGTAACTTTGTCCCAGGCTTTGCCCAGCACCTGTTTGCCCATTGACGGCACATCGAAGGCCCAAGCGAGCAGGTCGCGGCATCTTTGCCGCGCGTCCGCCTCGGAGCCCGAGACGAAGAAACTGACCGATTCCTTATTCACGCGCTCGATGAAAGCACGGATCGAATCGTCGGTGGTCACCGTCTCTGCAAAAGACGGTGCGGCAAAACATGCGACGATCATGACAAGACATAACCGCATCAGACGCATAGGGGCCCGCTTGGCTTTGATTTTCTGCAAACCCCTTGGAAAGTTGGCCGCATTGCCGCAACAGTCGATGTCTTCGCGGTCCAACGCAAGGCCTCAACACGATCAAGATGAGCAAACCTCTTAAACGCCGGGACCTCTGGTACGATTTGGTGCCGAAAGACCCGAGGACACGATGACTCGCCAAGAGGCTTACGACGTATTCCCGCCGACTAGGCGCGCGAAACTTGGCGTTCTAGCGGCGGCCGTATTGATGCTGATGTCGCAGTCTTGCGACGCCGAGGCCACGACGATCGACACCAAAGCCGGCACGATCAAGGTTGAGACGATCGCGCATGGTCTCGAAAACCCTTGGGGTCTCGCTTTCCTGCCAGACGACCGCATGCTGGTGACCGAGCGACCAGGACGGCTTCGCATCGTTACCAAAGACGGGACGATTTCGGAGCCGCTCAAGGGCGTGCCCGAGGTTTTCGCCGAAGGCCAAGGCGGGCTGCTCGACGTCAAGCTCGATCCCGACTTCGCAACGAACCGGCTCGTCTATATCGCCTATTCCGAACCCGGAGATGGCGGCGCGGGGACGGCGGTGGCACGGGGCAAGCTCGGCGCCGACCGTCTCGACGATGTCGAGGTTATCTTCCGCCAACACCCCAAGGTCGACGGACCCAATCATTTCGGCGGCCGACTCGTCTTTGCCCCCGACGGCAAGCTGTTCGTCTCGCTCGGCGAGCGCTTCACGTTCACTCCGGCCCAGGATCTCTCTAACGATCTCGGCAAGATCGTGCGCATCAATCCGGACGGCTCGGTGCCTAAGGACAATCCATTTGTAGGTCATGCGGGGGCTAGGCCCGAAATCTGGACCTATGGCCATCGCAATCCCCAAGGCCTGGCCTTCGATCCTAAGACCGGCAAGCTGTTCGAGAGCGAGTTCGGGCCCAAGGGTGGTGACGAGATAAATGTGTTGGAGCCGGGAAAGAATTATGGTTGGCCGGTGGTGAGCTGGGGCAGCAATTACGACGATACGCCCATCCCGCCGCCACCCGCGCATCCCGAGTTCACAGATGCGATCGCCCACTGGAATCCGGTGATCTCGCCGTCCGGGATCACTTTCTATACCGGCGATGCCATTCCCGGCTGGACGGATAATCTCCTCATCGCCGGACTCTCTTCGCAAGCCATCACCCGCCTCACGCTCGACGGACAGACAGTCACTGGCGAGGAGCGCATTCCCATGGGCGAGCGCATTCGCGACTTGGTGCAAGGCCGTGATGAGGCGGTCTATGCGCTCACCGATGGGTCCGACGGCGCCATCCTGAAGCTCACGTTAGCCGCTTCGCAGCAGAACTAAGCCAAAAAAGATCGGGGCTGCCAACGGCGCCCCGATCACATCAAATAGTCACGCCGCCTAGCCTACTCCGGCTGCGTGGTCTGAGGGGTATTCTGCTGGCCAAGAGTCGGGTTCGGCTTGCTGGTCGCAGCGGCGGAGTCGGGTGGCGCCGAGCTCTGCTCCTTCGCGCCGCCGGATTGGTCGGTTTGGCCATTGCCGGAATTCATTGACTGGTTCATCGCGCCACCGCTCGCGGCACCTGAATTCGGCGAGGCGGAACTCTGCTCGGCGGCACCGCCAGATGTATCGGCGCTGCCCGATTGGGGCTGCTGAGCCGCTTTCGCCGCGTCGGGCGAGACGCTGGGCGTGGTTGGCAGTTGGCCCGACTGTGATTCAGCAGCCAAGGCCGGCGCAAGACCCAAAGCAAGGGCAACAGCCGTGCGCGCGAATAGATGTTTCATCGTATCCTCCTTGCAAGTTTCTCGTTGCGTCGCAAAGGAGGCGGGGGAGGTCGTGGATCACCACCTCGCGGAGCGACAGCTCCCCGACGAATCAACGTGACACCTCTGCGCGGGGTTCCGTGGCAAACAAGAATGGAGAAAAAGCGGGCATCACAAAAGGCTGAGTTGGCTCGCATGCCCGCGGATGATAGGGAAGCGCCTCAACCTAATCGCATTCCTGCCCCCAATCCGTCAGCCTCACGCCTTAAGCCCGTCCGCATGCAGCCGATCATTTCCATCTCGCATCTGTCAAAGACCTACGCTTCCGGCTTTCAGGCGCTGAAGGACATCAATCTCGACATCAAGAAGGGCGAGATCTTCGCCCTGCTCGGCCCTAATGGCGCGGGCAAGACCACGTTGATCAATATTATTTGCGGGATTGTCAGACCGAGCAGCGGCACCGTAACCGTGGACGGCCACGACATCATCACCGATTTCCGCGCCACCCGCGCGATGATCGGGCTCGTGCCGCAGGAGCTGACCGCCGACATGTTCGAGACGGTTTGGGCTACCGTGTCCCTAAGCCGCGGCCTGTTCGGCAAATGGGACGACCCCGCCTATATCGAGAAGGTGCTGAAGGACCTCTCTTTGCTCGACCGCAAGAACTCGAAGCTCATGACGCTTTCGGGCGGAATGAAGCGGCGGGTGCTGATCGCCAAGGCGCTGTCGCACGAGCCGACCGTGCTGTTTCTTGACGAGCCGACGGCGGGGGTCGACGTCGAGCTGCGCAAGGACATGTGGGAGAACGTGCGGTCGCTGCGCAACTCAGGCGTGACCATCATCCTCACCACCCATTACATCCATGAAGCCGAGGACATGGCTGACCGCATCGGCGTCATAAACAAGGGCGAGCTGATCCTCGTCGAGAACAAGGCCGAGCTGATGCACAAGCTCGGCAAGAAGCAGCTCACGCTCCAGCTGCACGACGCGCTCGATGCCATACCGGCCGAATTGGCAGCCCATCATTTGACGCTCGTCAATGGCGGCAACGAGCTGATCTACACCTACGATACGCAAGGTCCGCGCACGGGCATCACCGGGCTCCTTACCGACCTTGCCCAGGCCGGCATCAGGTTCAAGGACCTCGATACGACGCAGAGCTCGCTCGAGGACATTTTCGTCGATCTGGTGAGGCAGCAAAGATGAATCTGCCGGCGATCCGCGCGATCTACAAATTCGAGATGGCCCGTTGGGGCCGCACGCTGTTGCAGAGCATGGTGTCGCCGGTCGTCTCGACGTCGCTCTATTTCGTGGTGTTCGGCGCCGCCATCGGCTCGCGCATCACCGAGATCGAGGGCGTGCCGTACGGTTCGTTCATCGTGCCTGGCCTGATCATGCTGACAGTGCTCACGCAAAGCGTCGCCAATGCCTCGTTCGGCATCTATTTCCCCCGCTTCACCGGCACGATCTACGAGCTGCTCTCGGCGCCGATCTCATATTTCGAGATCGTGACCGGCTATGTAGGCGCCGCCGCCACCAAGTCGATCATCCTCGGGCTCATTATCCTAGCCACCGCATGGCTGTTCGTGCCCATTCAGATCGCGCACCCATTCTGGATGATCGCCTTCCTCGTGCTGACCGCGGTGACGTTCAGCCTGCTCGGCTTCGTCATCGGAATCTGGGCCGACGGCTTCGAGAAGCTGCAGCTTGTGCCGCTCCTCATCATCACTCCCCTCACCTTCCTTGGCGGCACGTTTTATTCGATCAATATCCTGCCGCCGTTCTGGCGCGGCGTGACGCTGTTCAATCCCGTCGTCTATCTGATCAGCGGCTTCCGCTGGAGCTTCTTCAACATCGCCGACGTGAGCCCGGCGACGAGCCTCGTCATGATCGGATTGTTTCTCGCCA
>DATJZL010000006.1:0-15104 GCA_035499115.1 Methyloceanibacter sp.
ACGGGGACGGCCAGGCCGGCTCGACAAAAGCTCCCTTCCCTGTCGCGCCTTCGGCGCTCCCCGCCTCTTGCTTCGACGGTTTCCACAGCACGAAATCCATCGGGTCGCGCTTGTAAGGGGCGACGTCGACGCGCGCGCCGGCCAGCATCTCGTCGAGGGAGCGGCGCGCTAGCGCGCCGTAGCGAGGCGCTCCGGGCAGAGCGTCCATCGCCGAGGGCGAGAAGAGGACGTGATCCTCGGCGACATAGGCGACGCCGCGGGCGATGAGCCGCTCGATCATCTCGCGCATCTGCTCGATATGCTCGGTCGCGCGCGGCTCGACGGTCGGGTCGAGCGCGCCGAGCGCTTTCATGTCGGCGTGGAACTGCGCCTCGGTCTTCTCGGTGACGCGCCTGATGGCCTCGTTCAGCGGTAGACCCGGATAGTCTTGCGCCGCGCGGGCGTTGATCTTGTCGTCGACGTCGGTGATGTTGCGGACATAAGTGACGTGCTCCGGCCCGTAGATGTGACGGAGCAGTCGGAACAGCACGTCGAACACGATGACCGGGCGCGCATTGCCGATATGGGCGAAGTCGTAGACCGTCGGCCCGCACACATACATGCGCACATTGGAAGGATCGAGCGGCTCGAAGACCTCCTTCTTGCGGGTGAGCGTATTGTAAAGCTTAAGCGCCACGGTCCAAGCCCCTTCGGCTTGCGGCCCGCCGGACGTTCATCGGCAAATTGTGTTGCAGGTAAAGGAGGAACGACCCGGGCGAGCTTTGTTTGCTAGCCCAGAATGATGCCGCACAAAATAATAAGGATCGGTTGCTCTTGCATCATCTTGGGCCCGCTTATGGCGGGAATTGCCGAAACCGTCAAGCGAGCCTCTTTCCGGGCTTTTGTTCGAGCGGACCTTGGGGCCATCTTATTGATGCCTCATTGACCCCCGAGTTTAAGGGGGCATAATGCGTCACGGGCTCCCGGGGAGTGGAACCAAGTCGTGAGGGTTAATCGCGATTTTTGGCGCATGCGTGCGCCGTTGTCGACCGGCGGACGCGGGCTCGTGGCGCTTGCGCTCGGCGGCGCGACCTTTGCTGCTTGCGCTTCGCTTGCGCTGGCGCAATCGAGCGAACAGCAGATCCGCTGTCTCCAGCTCCAGCAGGAACTCGCCTCCGCCTCGCAAGGCGGCGGCGCCAACCCCGACGACCTCGCCCGCCTCGACCAGCAAATCGCCCAGAATGACCGCGTGTTCCAGGGCACCCAGGCGGCGATGCAGGATGCCGGCTGCTTCGAGAGCTTCTTCATCTTCGGCAAGGCGCTGGTGCGTAGCCCGCAATGCCTCAAGATGAACGACCGCGTCGAGGACGCGCGCCGCCAGCTTGCTGCGCTTCAACAACAGCGCGAGGCGCTGACCGGCGGCGGCGGCAACAAGCGGCGCCAGGCCGAGCTTCAGGATGCGCTTGCGCAGAGCGGTTGCGGCGGCCAAGTCCGGCAGCCCCCGAAGCGTGGCGGCTTGTTCGACTTCTTCGGCGGCGGCCAGGACAGCGATGAGGAGCAGCAGTCGCAAACCCCGATCTATCGCAGCATCGACCCGAACGGACGCTATCGCGCCGTTTGCGTGCGGCTGTGCGACGGCTTCTTCTATCCGCTCAGCTTCTCGACCACCGCCAGCAGCCTCGCGCAGGAATCCGAGCGGTGCCAATCGAGTTGCGCGGCCCCGGCCGAGCTCTACGTGTATCGCAATCCCGGACAGGAGATCGAGCAGGCCATCTCGCTGAACGGCTCGGCCTATATGGACCTTCCCGTCGCGCTCAAATTCCGCAAGTCCTATGTGAATGGCTGCTCGTGCAAACAGGCGGAATACAATCCGACCGCGATCGAGGAAGCCAACAAGCGCGCCGAGGCTGAAGCCGCCGCCCAGCCCGGCAAGAGCAAAGGCAAGGGCAAGGTCGCGGCGAACCCACCGCCTGCTCCGGCACCGCAAGCCGCTGCGACGCAAAGCGCGATGGAGGTCACCGGCAGCAACGCACCAGCGAATCCGCCGGCGCCGGCGATAGTGCCTCAGGCGCAGAAGCCGCCGCTACCTACTCCCGCCGCCGCCGCGGCACCAGCCAAGCCGGCCCAGACCCAGGCTGCCTCAACCGGCGCAGCCGCTTCAGCCGCCGGTCAGTCCAGCTCGAGCGTCATCAAGAAGACGAGCAAGCCGGCACCCCCACCGCCGCCGCAGTAGCGATTTCGTCGGCTACGCGACTTTGCCTTCGAGGCGTGCGATGGCGCGCTTCCGTCCAATCAATGGAAGAAGCTGCCTGAGCTCGGGCCCGTGCTCGCGGCCGGTCAAAGCAAGGCGCAACGGCTGGAACAGAGCCTTGCCTTTGGCGCCGGTCGCCTGCTTCACGTCGGCCGACCATCGTTCCCAGGTCGAGCCGTCCCACGGCTCCGGCGGCAGGAGATCCGAGGCCTTGGCGCACAAAGCCGCATCGGTCATGACGGGCTGCAGAGGCCCTGTCACCACCTTCCACCAATATCTCGCATCGCCGAGCACGGCGAGATTGCCACGCACAGTCTCCCAGAAGTCCTCGCCCCCCTCGATCCCCATGGCCTCGAGCCGACCGGAAACGGCTGAAAAGGGCAGCATGTGCAGGAGCTTCGCGTTCAGCGCGCGAAGTTCGGCCGGATCGAATCTCGCCGGAGCCCGCGACAGCTTGGCGAAGTCGAAGCTCCGCGCCAACTCATCGAGATTCGCATGCGCCGCGACCGGGTCCGAGGTGCCGATCGTCGCCGCGTAGCTCGCCACCGCGAGCGCCTCGATCCCCTCCTCGCGCATTCCCTGGATCGAGAGCGACCGGTCGCGTTTCGACAGAGCCTGTCCATTGGCATTCACGAGCAGGCTGTGATGGCCGAACGCCGGCGTGGTCGCTCGGAGCGCCTCGAACAGCTGAATCTGCGGCGCGGTGTTGACCACATGGTCCTCGCCGCGGATGACATGGGTGATGCCGAGATCAATGTCGTCGACGACGCTCGGCAGCGTGTAGAGATAACTGCCGTCTTCCCGCACCAGCACGGGGTCCGACAACGAGGCGGCATCGACATGCTGGCGCCCGCGCACGAGGTCGTCCCAAGCGACGTCGCGACTTTCGAGCTTGAAACGCCAATGCGGTTTGCGGCCCTCGCCCTCTAGCTTCGCGCGCTCCGCCTCTGTTAGCTTCAACGCGGCCCGGTCATAGACGGGAGGCTTACCGCGCGCGAGCTGGCGCTTGCGCTTCAGCTCAAGCTCATCGGGCGTCTCATAGGCCGGATAGAGTCGTCCGGTCGATTTCAGTTTCTCGACCGCCTCCGCGTAGCGCGCGAAGCGGTCGGACTGATGCACCTCCTCGGCATAGTCGATGCCGAGCCAGGCGAGATCCTCGCGGATGCCTTCGGCGAATTCCTCGGTCGAGCGCTCTCGATCGGTATCGTCGAGCCGAAAGATGAGCCGCCCGCCCATCTTCCGCGCGAACAGATAGTTGAGCAGCGCGGTGCGGATATTGCCGGCATGCAGCCGCCCGGTCGGGCTCGGCGCGAATCTCACCGTGACGCTCATCACAGCTTCTCGCGGAACTTGTTGGTGATGGGATAGCGGCGGTCGCGGCCGAAATTCTTGGCGGTGATCTTGACGCCAGGCGCCGCCTGGCGCCGCTTGTATTCGGCGAGATAGAGCATGCGCTCGACCTTCTTCACTGTCTCCGGCTCATGTCCGCGCGCGACGATCTCAGCGAGCGGCAGCTCGAGCTCGACCAGGCAGTTGAGAATATCGTCGAGCACCTCGTAGGGCGGCAACGTATCCTGGTCGCGTTGGCCGGGCTTCAGCTCTGCGGTCGGTGCCTTGGTCAGCACGTTCTCCGGGATGACGACGCCCTCCGGCCCGAGACAACCTTTGGGCCGCGCCGCATTGCGGTAGCGCGCGAGCGCATAGACCTGGCCTTTGTACAGATCCTTGATGGGGTTGAAGCCGCCGTTCATGTCGCCATAGAGCGTGGCATAGCCGACCGAGACCTCCGACTTGTTGCCGGTGGTGATGACCATCGGCCCGAATTTGTTGGAGAGGCCCATCAGGAGCGTACCGCGCGCGCGGCTCTGCAAATTCTCCTCGGTCGCGTCGGGCTTGGTGCCGGTGAAGGCCTTGGCGAGCGAGCCGGTGAGCCCCTCCACCGCGGCGTCGATGGGCATGATGTCGTAGCGCACACCGAGCAACTCTGCGGTCGCCGCCGCATCGTTCAGGCTCTCGTTGCTGGTGAAGACGTAGGGCAGCATGACGCCGTGCACGCGGCTCGCGCCCAGCGCATCGACGGCGATCGCCGCGCACAGCGCCGAGTCGACGCCGCCCGAGAGACCGAGCACGACGCCGGGGAAACCGTTCTTGTTGACGTAATCGCGCAGGCCGACAACGCAGGCGAGGTAGTTGGCGGCCTCCCCGTCCTCGATGTCGGCGATCGCGCTCGGTAGACAATGCCAGCTTCCGCCCTCGCGCCGCCACTCGGTGATACCGACCCCTTCCTCCCAAGCGGGCATCTGCACGGCAAGCGCGCCGTCGCCGTTGAGCACGAAGGACGCGCCGTCGAACACGAGCTCGTCCTGCCCTCCCACTTGGTTGACGTAAGCGAGCGGAAGCCGCGTCTCGCCGACCCGCGTCTCGGCAACGCCGTACCGCACCTCCTGCTTGTCGATCCAATAGGGCGAGCCGTTCGGCACGATCAGGAGCCCGGCGCCGGCTTGCGCCAGGGCCTCGCACACCTCTTCGCTCCAGATGTCCTCGCAGATCGGCACGCCGAGCTTGACGCCGCGGAAATCGATCGGCTCGGGGCTCGGACCAGGCGCGAAGACGCGCTTCTCATCGAACACGCCGTAATTGGGCAGGTTGTTCTTGTAGCGCACGCTCTCGATACGGCCGCGACCAAGCACAGCAACCGCATTATAGACGAACGGTCCGTCGCCCCAGGGAAGCCCGATGAGGATCGCCGGGCCGCCGTCTCCAGTGTCGTGGGCAAGCTCCTCACAGGCAGAGCGTGCCGCCTTCTGCAAAGCCGGCTTCAGCACCAAATCCTCGATGGGGTAGCCGGTGAGATAAAGCTCGGTGAAGGCGATCAGGTCGGCGCCGGACGCTGCGGCCTGAGCGCGCGCCTGCCGCGCCTTCTTGAGATTCCCCTCAAGATCGCCCACGACCGGGTTGAGCTGCGCGAGCGCGAGCTTGAACGAGTCCTTGATCTGATGCGCCATGTCTTGTCATTGCCCGGCTTGACCGGGCAATCCAGTAACCCGGGAAGTCGGTAAGATAACTGAGGTCAGTGGTTACTAGATGCCCGCTTTCGCGGGCATGACAGCCAAGGCCGTCCGGGTCACTCGCCGGCGGCGATCGAGAACTCGGGCTCGGGGCGCCCTTCCCGCTCGCGCTTCAGCCGCTCGGCCATGATGAAGGCAAGCTCGAGCGATTGGTCGGCGTTGAGCCGCGGATCGCAATGAGTGTGATAGCGGTCCGACAAATCGGTCTCGGTAACGGCCTTGGCGCCGCCGACGCACTCGGTGACGTTCTGCCCCGTCATCTCGATATGAATACCGCCGGCGTGCGTTCCTTCGGCACGATGGATGTCGAAGAAGCCTCCAACCTCCTTGAGGATGAGATCGAAGGGCCGCGTCTTGTAGCCGGTGCTTCCCGCCTTGATGGTATTGCCGTGCATCGGATCGCACGCCCACACCACGATCTTGCCTTCCCGCTCCACGGCACGGATGAGCGCCGGCAGATGCTTGCCGACCTTCTCTGCGCCGAAGCGCGAGATGAGCGTGAGCCGCCCAGGCTCGTTCTGCGGATTGAGCGCATCGATCAACTTGAGCAGATCGTCAGGCCCGAGACTCGGGCCGATCTTAGCTCCCACCGGATTCTTGATGCCGCGCAGATATTCGACATGCGCATGGTCGAGCTGGCGCGTGCGGTCGCCGACCCATAGGAAATGGCCCGAGGTCGCGTACCAGTCGCCGGACGTGGAGTCGACGCGGGTGAAGGCCTGCTCGTAGCCGAGCAGCAACGCCTCGTGGCTCGTGTAGAAGCTCGTGGTGCGGAGCTGCGGCGTGTTGTCGGCGTTGAGCCCGCAGGCGCGCATGAAGCGCTAGGTTTCGGCGATATGCTCGGAGAGCTCCTGGTAGCGGTGCCCCGCCGGGCTGTCCTTGACGAAGCCGAGGTTCCACTGATGCACATGCTCGAGATTGGCGTAGCCGCCCTGGGCGAAGGCGCGCAGCAGATTGAGCGTCGCCGCTGACTGACGGTACGCCATCAGCATGCGGTTGGGGTCGGCCGTGCGGGCCGCTTCCGTGAACTCAGTGCCGTTGACAATGTCGCCGCGATAGCTCGGCAGCGTCCTGCCGTCCCTCGTCTCGGTCGCGCTCGACCGCGGCTTGGCGAACTGGCCGGCGATGCGGCCGAGCTTGACCACCGGGGAGCCGCCGGCATAGGTCAGCACTACTGCCATCTGCAGGAACACTCGGAAGAAGTCGCGGATCGCGTCAGCCCGATGCTCGGCAAAGCTCTCGGCGCAGTCCCCGCCTTGCAGCAGGAAGGCCTCCCCCGCTGCCACGCGGGCGAGCTTCGCCTTCAGCTCGCGCGCCTCGCCCGCGAACACGAGCGGTGGAAAGGTGGCAAGCTGCTTTTCGACCTCGGTGAGCGCGGCTCGGTCGGGATAGACCGGGACCTGCTCGATCGGTTTGGCGCGCCAGCTGTCTGGGCTCCATCGGGATGCCATCAAGGCTCTCCTTGAGAAAAGTGAAAGCTATATAAGCGATCGGCGCAACCCTGGCTAGGCAAGGGCTTGTTTGCCTGTTCGCCTGGAGCGTGCCACATAACCGTTAAGAGCACGGGAAGAGAGCGGCGATATGGACCCCCGGCACCTCGAGCATGGCCACAACCCGCGCGAGATCGCCAAGCGGCTGAAAAAGGGGCCGCACGTCAGCTATCTCAGAGATTGGGTCTATGGCGGCATCGACGGCACGGTGACCACCTTCGCGGTGGTGGCGGGCGTCGTTGGCGCCGAGCTCTCCACTCGGGCCCTGCTGATCCTCGGTGCCGCCAATCTGTTTGGCGATGGCTTCTCCATGGCTGCCGCCAACTATTCGGGCACGAAGGCCGAGATCGAAGAATACGAGGAAGTGCGGCGCATGGAGGAGCGTCATATCGAGCTCGCCCCCGAAGGCGAGCGCGAGGAGATCCGCCAGATCTTCGCGGGTAAGGGCTTCACCGGGGAAGCGCTAGAAAGCGCCGTCGACGTGATCACCGCCAAGCGCGAGCGCTGGATCGAGACGATGATGACCGAGGAGCACGGACTCCCTCTGGTCAGCCGCTCCCCGGGCAAGGCGGCGATCATGACCTTCCTCGCCTTTATCCTCTGCGGCTCGATCCCGCTTCTGCCCTTCATCGCCGGTGCGCCCGCCTCGATCTGGGCCTCGACCGCGATGACCGGTTTTACCTTTTTTGCCATCGGCTCGCTCAGGAGCCATTGGTCGCCGGCGCCGTGGTGGCGCGCCGGGCTCGAGACGTTCCTGATCGGCATTACCGCGGCGGCCATCGCCTATCTCGTCGGCGTGATTCTCGCGGGTGTCGCGTAGTCGGAGCGCGTGGTTTCATACCTCTCCCTTGCGGGGAGGGATGAAGAGAAAGGCCGCGCCGCTATCCGCATCTGAGGAGTTGTGCCACCATGCGCCGCCATGGCCATAAAGGAACCAAGTTTCACGATCGGCATCGAGGAAGAATACCTCCTCGTCGATAAGACGAGCCGCGACCTCGCCCAGGAGCAGCCGGCGGCGCTGCTCACCAAATGCGAGGAGGCGCTGCGCGGCCAGGTCAGCCCCGAATTCCTGCGCTCGCAGATCGAGGTCGGCACGCGCGTCTGCAAGTCGATGCAGGAGGCGCGCGACCAGCTCGTGCATCTCCGCGCGACCGTCGGCCGCATCGCCGATGAGTTCGGCCTCGCTCCCATCGCCGCCTCGACGCACCCCTTCGCCCAATGGTCCGGCCAGCAGCACACCGACAAGGAGCGCTACAACGTGATCGCCCACGACCTGCAGCAGGTGGGGCGGCGGCTCGTGATCAGCGGCATGCACGTTCATGTCGGCGTCGAGGACGACGATCTCAGGATCGACCTGTTGGGCCAGGCGGCCTATTTCCTGCCGCACCTGCTCGCGCTCTCGACCTCTTCGCCCTTTTGGCAGGGTGCGCAGACGGGCCTCAAATCCTACCGGCTGTCGGTGTTCGACGAGCTTCCGCGCACCGGCATGCCGCATCAATTCGCGAGCTTCAGCGAATATGAGCGCGCCATCGAAGTGCTGGTGAATGCCGGGCTGATCGAGGATGCCACCAAGATGTGGTGGGACCTGCGACCTTCCGCGCGCTTTCCCACTCTCGAGATGCGCATCACCGATGTTTGCCCCTTGATCGAGGACGGCATCGCCATTGCCGCCCTCTATCGCTGCATCTTGCGGATGCTCTATCGGCTCAGGCGGCAGAACCAGCGCTGGCGCTACTACCCCCCCTTCCTCGTGCGCGAGAATCGCTGGCGGGCGCAACGCTACGGCGTCGAGCAAGGCTTGGTCGATTTCGGCAAGGGCACGGTCGTCCCCTTCCCCGTCCTGCTCGAGGAGCTGTTCGACCTCGTCGCCGAAGACGCCGCTTATTTCGGCTGCGTTGCCGAGGTGGCGCACGCGCGCACCATCGTGCAACGCGGGACGAGCGCCGACCGTCAGCTCGCGCGCTTCGAGACGGTGAAGGCGCTCGGCGGTACGGAACAGGCGGCGCTGATCGCCGTGGTCGACGGCATCATCGAGGAGACGCTGACGGTGCCCACGGTTGCCTCGCGCGCCGCCGCAGCAAGCACAGTCTAAAGCGTGGTGGCCATGCCGCCATCGACATTGAGGCTCGCGCCGGTGATGTAGGCGGCTTCGTCGGAGGCGAGGAACAACGCCGCGTTGGCGATGTCCTGCGGCGTGCCGAAACGCCGGAGCGGCGTTTGTGTCAGCAGCGCCTTGGCGATCATCGGGTTGGAGAGGTAGCGCCCGATCAGCGCCGTCTCGACATAGCCCGGCAGCAGCGTGTTCACGCGGATGCCGTAAGGCGCGTATTCGACGGCGAGGCTCCGCGACAGCGCCGACACCGCCCCCTTGGTCGCCGAATAGACCGCCATCTGCCGCGTGTGCTTGGTCGCCATGATCGATGAGAGATTGATGATCGAAGCCTTGCCTGAGGCCTTGAGCAGATCGAAGGCCTCGCGCGCGCAGCGCACCGTGCCGTCGAGATTGACGCTCCACACGCGCTCCCACGCCTCATCGGAGAGATGCCGGAAATCTCCGCGCTCGCCCACGCCGGCATTGTTGACCAGCACATCGAGCCGGCCGTGAGCCGCGCCGATTTCTTCCATCAACTTCTTGACCTCAGCGGTGTCGGTGACGTCGACTTCATGTGCCGAGGCGGCGCCATTTGACTTGACGATGGCGTCGGCCACCTCTTTCGCCGCGGCGCCATCGCGGTCGGCGATTATAATCTTCGCCCCTTCGCGCGCGAAGGTCTCGGCGATGGCGCGGCCGATGCCGGCACCGCCGCCGGTGACGAGCGCGATCTTGTCGTCAAGCCGCCGCATCTGACCCCGCAACCGGCGCCGGCATTTCCCACTTATGGCGGAGCGTCACCAGTTCCTCGGCGGCGCTCGGATGCAGCGCCATGGTCTTGTCGAAATCGGCCTTAATGGCGCCGAGCCGAAGCGCGATCGCCGCCATCTGCACGATCTCGGCGGCATCGGGCCCGAGCACATGCACGCCCAGCACCTTGTCGGTCTTCATGTCGACCACGAGCTTCATCAGCGTCCTCTCGTCCCGCCCGCTGATCATCGAGCGCAACGGCCTGAAGCTGATCTTGTAGATGTCGACGGCCCCCGCCCCGTGCATCTCGCGTGCCTTCTCCTCGGAGAGGCCGACCGTGCCGATCTCGGGCTGCGAGAACACCGCCGTCGGTATCGTTCCGTAATCGACCTTGGTCGGTTTGTTGTTGAACAGGGTTTCGGCGAAGGCGTTCGCATCGTGGATGGCGACCGGCGTCAAGTTCTTGCGGTCGGTCACGTCGCCGACGGCATAGATATTGTCCACCGAGCTCCTGGAGTATTCATCCACCACAATGCGCCCGTTGGCACCGCGCTCGACGCCGATCCGCCCGAGCCCGAGGCCCGACGTATTGGGGATGCGGCCCGTCGCCGCCATCACCAGCTCCGCGGCGATCGAATCGCCGCGCTTCAGATGCACCCGATACCCGTCCATTTCCTTTTCGACCGAAGCCACGTCGGTATCCATGCGAAGATCGATACCGCGATTGCGCATGGCTTCGGCCAAGCCGTCGCGGAGGTCCATGTCGAAGTCGCGCAAGATCTGCTCGCCGCGATAGAGCACGCTGACGTGAACGCCGAGCCCCCTGAAGATCGAGGCGAACTCCATGCCGATATAGCCCGCCCCAATGATGACGATGCTCGCCGGCAGCTCTTCGAGCAGGAAGCATTCGTTCGAGGTGATCAGATGCTCCCGCCCGGGAAAATCGGGAATCACCGGGTGCGAGCCGGTCGCGACCAGGATGGTCTTGGCCGACAGCGTACCGTCGCGGTCGGCGAGCTTGACGCTGTTCGCATCCTCGAGCACGGCTCGGGTCAGGAAGCGGGTGACCCCGGCCTTCTCCAAGGTGCGGGTATAGACTCCGCTTAAGCGGTCGACCTCGCGCCTGACATTGCCGATGAGCGTCGGCCAGTCGAAGGTGAGACGGTCGCACGTCCAACCGAAGCCCTCGGCATCGGGGAACTCGCTGCCGTAGCGGCTGCCATAGACCAGCAGCTTCTTCGGCACGCAGCCGCGGATCACGCAGGTACCGCCGATGCGATATTCCTCGGCGATGGCGACACGCGCGCCAAGCTCGGCGGAAAGCCGCGCGGCACGGACTCCGCCCGAGCCCGCGCCGATGACAAAAAGATCGTAGTCGTACGCGCTCACGTGGCGTCAGGCTCCCGGGCGGCGCAACAGCGTGACCCCGCCGCTGCCCGCTACGATAGCCAAATCAGCCAGGCCGAGAAACAACCCGTGCTCGACCACTCCCGGCACGCGCTTAAGCGCAAAGGCCAGCACTTCGGGCTCCAGGATGGCACCGAAGGCACAATCGAGGATGAGATTGCCCTGGTCGGTAACGAAGGGCGCATCCCCTGCCCCCGGTCGGAGCGTGATCTCGCCGTGGCATCCCGCCTCGATCGCGATGGCCTCGACCAGGCGCATGGTCGCGAGCAGCCCGAAGCGGACGACCTCGACGGGTAGCGGAAACTGGCCGAGCCTCTTCACCACTTTGCTCTCATCGGCGATGACCACCATTTGATCCGATGCGGTCGCCACGATCTTCTCGCGGAGCAGCGCACCGCCGCCGCCTTTGATCAAGCGGAGCTGGTCGTCGATCTCGTCGGCGCCGTCAACCGTGAGATTGAGCTCGGGCGTCTGGTCGAGCGTGGTGAGCGGAATACCGAGCTGCTCTGCCTGGATGCGCGTTGCCTCAGAACTCGGCACACAGAGCACGCGAAGGCCCCGTGCCACCCGTTCGCCGAGCGCGGCGACGAACCGCGCCGCGGTCGAGCCGGTGCCGAGTCCAAGCCGCATGCCGTCCTCGACAAGATCAAGCGCGGCGCGCGCGGCTTCTTCCTTCAGTTGGTCGACCCTAAGCACGCGCGCCCCCTCATCTCCTTCGTCTTCAACTACGCCGCCGCTTGCCAGGCCGCAAGCAGCCGTGTGACAGAGACGGGATGTTAAAGGACACCACCATCGTCTTCGACCTGGACGGCACCCTCGTCGATACCGCGCCAGACCTGACCAACGCGCTGAACCATGCCCTGGCGCGCGCCGGCCAAGCGCCGGTGTCCGCCGAAACGGTGCGCTCGCTGGTCGGCATGGGCGCCCTAGTCATGATCGAGGAGGGGTTGCGGCGAGCGGGCGTCACCGGCGATCTCGAAGCCATGCTCGGGGACTTTCTCGTTCATTACGAGGCGAATATCGCGGCCGAGAGCCGGCCCTTCCCCGGTGCGGTCGAGGCGCTCAAGCTCCTGAGAGGCGAAGGCGCCAAGCTCGCGGTGTGCACCAACAAGCGCGAATATCTCTCCCGAAGGCTCCTGCAAGAGCTTGAGCTGGAAGGCTATTTCAGCGCCATCGCCGGGCGCGATACGCTCCCGACGGCAAAGCCCGACCCTGGCCATCTGACCGGCGCGATCCGCCTTGCCGGCGGCAATCCCTCCCGTGCGGTCATGGTGGGCGACAGCGCTGTCGATGTGAGGACCGCCAAGGCGGCTTCGATCCCCATCGTTCTGGTGAGCTTCGGTTATGCCGGGGATCACCTTTCGGAAGCCCCGCCCGAGGCAGTCATCGACCATTTCGACGCCCTGCATGCGAGCCTGACCTCCCTTCTCGCGGGCGCCCCCCCACGCCCCACCCGCTCCCAATCTGCCTAAATCCCGCCAAAGATCAGTCTTAATCCGACCCCGTCGCTCTCATCGAAGAGCCAACGAAGAGCCATAGTCAAAGCGCACATCTTCTTTCGTCCCCCCATACCGGATTTAGTCAATTTACTCTTGAGGGAGAGATGGGAATGCTCAGACGTGTCGCAGTCGGCGTCGCCCTGGCGTGCATCATGGGTGGGACCGCCTATGCCGTCGACGAGGATGTCGACAACGAATGCACCGAGCAGCTGAGCGCCGCCGAGGAGGCCGTGCAGAACAAGCTCGATGCCAATGCCTTGAACGAGGCCGACGCCGAGAAGGTGAACGAGCTTCTCGATCAGGCTGACGCGCTGTGCACCGAGGGAAATTTCAAGGACGCAAGCGCTGCGCTCGCCCAGGTCAACGGGATGATCGGTAAGAAATAGCTGCGCTCGAGGCGACGGCGCGACGATCTTCGCCGTTGCCTGTTGGACGCTGACATGACGACCTGCGCGGCCCTGCCCGCATTGCCAAGGGCTCGAGCGCGTAGCGGTCGCTTTCTTGACTTATCGCCTAGGCACTCGCTAAATCCGTTCGAGCATCATCCGGAAAAGTGGGAACCGGTTTTCCGCCAGGATGATGCTGAAAAGAGAGACTTCGAGCGGGCGGTTAGCTCAGCTGGTAGAGCACTGTGTTCACATCGCAGGGGTCACTGGTTCGAGTCCAGTACCGCCCACCACGTTCCAGATTTGGTGCCTTGTCCGGCTTGCGGGGCTGCGTTGTAGGCTTTACCGCCTCCCTGCCCGGAGTTCGGCAAATCTGCGCGAATAGCAGCAAGGCCAATCAAGTCCGATCTCTCTCCACTTCCTAGATGCGGCTGAACGGCGCCGCCACGGCGCCTCGCGCCTGTTCGCAACCAAGCACGGGCGCCGATGCATTCAGGAAAGGCGATTATCATGAAGAGATCAGCTTCGTTCAAAGCTGCCGCCGTCGCGGCGGCTCTCGCCGTCGGCTCCGTTGCGCTCGCCCATGACGCCCTCGCCAGGGGCGGCGGAGGAGGCGGCGGAGGCGGCGGCTTCGGGGGCGGTCACGGTGGTGGTGGCGGCTTCGGAGGCGGTCACGGTGGTGGCGGGTTTGGCATGGGGGGCGGTCATATGGGCGGCGGAGTTGGCGGCCTGGGTGGCGGCCATGTTGGCGGCCAACTCGCCGGTAGCGACCATTTCGGTGGCGGCGCTTTCCACGGCAATCGCTTCGCCGGCGATTTCCATGGCGGCCATGGGCGCCACGTCTATGCCCCGTTCTATGACGACTATTTTGGCGACTATGGTTATTACGGTTCGGACTGCTGGAGCACCGAGCGTGTCGGCTCCCGTTGGCGTCGCGTCTGGGTGTGCGAGTAACGCCCGACGTCTAGCTAAGAGAGAGCGGCGAGTTGCATGTCCTGCGGCTCGCCGCTTTTTGCGCCGAAGACGATCGCGAAAGCTAGCTCATCGGCACCTTGGGCTGGATCCTTGGCTCAAGCCTCGTCGAGGCCGAGCGCTGCCTTCTTGAACAAATGACGGGCCTTGCGCACGATCTCCTCCTCGATCTGCTTCCGCGGCAGCCGCGACGTCGTGCGGTAGGAGAAGACCGCCACGGTTAGAATCTCCCCGCCGTCGTCATCGATGTCACGGAGCTCGACATAGGCGCGTTGCGTCTCCCGATCGTATTGAGCATGCACCAGTCTGAACGCCACCTCTGCCCCCAACCGGAGAAGCCCCGGCTGAACAATAGGCCGAGGCGCGGCAGGCCGCACGGCGCAATTGCTAGCGGGGCTCTGTGACAGTGATGTCACAAAGCTCGGGGCCCGGGCATTAACATTTGCACGCAAGGTCGAATGCGAGGCGATCAGGACTTTCTTCGCCACAGAGCGTCGACGCTCCAGGGCCCGCCGCCCGCGGCGGCGAGATAGAGGAACAAGAAGCAAAAGAGGATCGCCGCATCTCCGCCGTTGATGACCGGATAGAAGCTCTTCTGGGCGTGCACCAGCCAATAGGCGAACGCCATCTCGCCCGACAGGACGAATGCCACGCACCGCGTGAAGATGCCGGGGATGAGAAGCGCTCCACCAACGAATTCGAGCACGCCGGCAAACCATGCGAGCGACAGGAATTCCGGTCCCGAATGGTCCGAAGGCGGAAAGCCGAGCAGCTTGGACATTCCGTGCTCGAAGAAGAGGAGAGCGGCGACAATGCGAAGAACGCTCAGCAAGCGCGGCGCCCAAACTGACTCAAGCGTGTCGATGGTCATGTCAGAATCCTTCCCTCGGTGGTGCAAGCGAGCCTAGCGCAAAGCATCCGCTAAAGCGCGGCGTCAATGCGGCCAATCAGCTTCTTGGCGCCAAGCTCCTCCGCGATCGAGCGAGCCTGTTCGAAGAATAGTCGCGCGGGCTCTAGCTGTCCCGCGCACTTGCTCAACAGTCCGAGATCGGCGAGACCTTGCGCCAGCAGGCCGGGGGTGTCGGCCGCGCGGGCATGGCGCACCGCCTCTTCGAGATGCCGCCGCGCGCGACGTCGGGCCGCCGGAACGGCGCGCACAAAGAAGCTCGCGTTCTGCCGCAGCACTTTCGAGGCGGGCAATTTGCCGGCG
>DATJZL010000007.1:0-3229 GCA_035499115.1 Methyloceanibacter sp.
GCCGTCACCTTTGCCGCGCGGCTCACCTTCGAGGATGTCTCGCGCCGCTTCGGCGAGGGGCTCGCGCTCGATCATGTCAGCCTCGACATCGCGCCGGGCGAGATCGTCTGCCTGCTCGGGCCGTCCGGCTGCGGCAAGACCACTCTCCTGCGTATCGCCGCCGGCGTGGAACGGCCCTCCGGTGGCCGGGTGCTGATCGACAATCAGGAAGTGGCGGGGCCCGACCGCTTCGTGCCGCCCGAGAAGCGTGGCGTCGGGCTCATGTTCCAGGACTTCGCGCTGTTCCCGCACCTCTCCATCCTCGACAATGTCGCCTTCGGCCTGAAATCGCTGACCAGGAGCGAGGCCAAGGCGGAAGCCTTTGCCGCGCTCGAGCGCGTGGGCCTTGGCCACTACGCGAGCGAGTACCCGCATATCCTTTCGGGCGGAGAGCAGCAGCGCGTGGCGCTCGCCCGCGCCATTGCACCACGGCCTTCCGTGCTGCTGATGGACGAGCCCTTCTCCGGCCTCGATCCGCGGCTCCGCGAGAGCATGCGCGAGGAGACGCTCGCCATCCTGCATGAGACGCGCGCCACCTCGATCGTCGTCACCCACGACGCCGAGGAGGCGATGCGCATGGGCGATCGCGTGGCGCTGATGCGCAAGGGCAAGATCGTGCAGACCGGCAAGGCGCTCGATCTCTACCGCGCGCCGAAAGACATCCTCGCCGCGCGCACCTTCTCCGATTTGAACGAGCTCCCGGCGCGGGTGGAGCAGGGAAGCGCGCAGACCGCGCTCGGGCGCTTCTTTGCCGGCGGCATCCCCGACGGCAAGGACGCCATCGTCTGCGTGCGCCAGCTTGGCGTCAGGCTGCTCGCGCCGGGGCAGGGCGTGCCTGGCCGCGTACTCGATACGCGCTTCTTGGGCGATGTCGGCTTGGTCGAGTTGGCGGTTCAGGGGCTCGACGCGCCCATCCTCGCCCGTGTCCGTGAGAGCGACGTGCCGCCCGAGGGCGCCGAGGTGGGCGTAGCGGTCGATGCCGGGGCGGTCCTGGTCTTCGAGGCCGAAAACGGCGCTCAAGGCCGCTCACCGTAGTTTCCGGACCCCTGCTTGAGAGGGGCGGGCTTTGCTGCCATAGTGCCCCCGAATTGGACGCGGGGGCCCGGGACCTCGCCCTTGGAGATCGCTGATGGGATTGAGCTGGTCGCATATCCTGATCGTGCTCGTGCTGTTCGTGCTTCTGTTCGGCCGCGGCAAGATTTCGGAGCTGATGGGCGACGTCGCCCAGGGCATCAAGAGCTTCAAGAAGGGCATGGCCGACGACGAGGAACCGGCCAAGGAGCCGGAGCCCAAGGTCATCGAGCACAAGGAGGCGGCGCCAGCCCCGCGCGCCACCAAGACCGCCTCCCGCGCCAAGACGCCGCGCAAGCAGAAATCGGGCTAGTCTAGGCTCCCGCTTCGGGCGAGGCTCTTCGCCAATCCCGTCTTTGGCCTTACATCACGTCCATGTTCGACATCGGTTGGTCTGAGCTTCTCGTGATCGCCGTCGTTGCGATCGTCGTCGTCGGTCCCAAGGACCTGCCGCCCTTGATGCGCACCTTCGGCAAATATGCCGGCAAGCTCCGCCGCGCGGCCTCCGACTTCCAGCGCCAGTTCGAGGACGCGATGCGCGAGACCGAGATCGAGGAGGTCAAGAAGGCGATCGAGAGCGTGCGCGACGAGACGCCCGGAATCGATCTCAAGGGGCCGATCGACAAGCCGATCATGGTGCCGAAGACCACTCCGACCGCAGCCGCGCCGGCGCCGACAAATGGAAAGGGCACGGAGGTCGCGGAGGCCGCTCCGGCCGAGACGGCTCCCGACAAGGTCGCACCAAAGCGCAAGCGTGCCGCTAGACCCAAGATAGCCGCGCCGAAGGAAGCCGCCGCGAAGACGCCGAGAAGCCGCAAGCGCAAGGTGGAGCCAGAACCACAGGCCGAGCCCAAGCCGCCCAAGGCGGAGCCCAAGCCGTGACGCATGAGGACATCGAGTCGACCAAGGCCCCGCTCATCGAGCATCTGATCGAGCTCAGGCGGAGGCTCATCTGGTCGTTGCTCGCGGTCTTCGCCGCCTTCCTCGTCTGCTTCTATTTCGCCAAGCCGATCTACAACCTCCTGCTCTTTCCCTATCGACTGGCGGCCGGAAGCGACGCGCCGATCGAGATGATCTACACCGCGCCGCAGGAGTTCTTCTTCACCGAGGTGAAGCTCGCTTTGTTCGGCGCGATCTTCATCGCTTTCCCGGTGATCGCCTCGCAGATCTACATGTTTGTGGCGCCCGGCCTTTATAAGAGCGAGCGCAAGGCGTTCCTGCCCTTCCTTATCGCCACGCCGATCCTGTTCCTGTGCGGCGCCGCGCTCGTCTATTTCGTGGCCATGCCGCTCGCCATGAAGTTCTTCCTGTCGATGCAGCAGACGGGCGATGCCCAGGTGCAGATTCACCTGACCGCCAAGGTGAGCGAATATCTCTCGCTGATCATGGCGCTGATCTTGGGCTTCGGCATCTGCTTCCAATTGCCGATCCTGCTCACGCTGCTCGCGCGCGCTGGCTTCATCACCGCCGACGATCTCAGAGCCAAGCGCCGCTATGCCATCCTCGGCGTGTTCGTCGTCGCTGCCGTGCTCACCCCGCCCGATCCGATCAGCCAGCTCGCGCTCGCTTTTCCCACCGTGCTGCTCTATGAAATCTCCATCTTCGCCGTGAAACTCGTCGAGAAGCAGCGCGCGGCGACGGCGCCCGGAGCACAGCCTGCCGGCGGCGCCAAGAGCAAGTCCAAGAGCAATCCCTCAGGCAAGCCGGCCTAGCGAAACTCGTGCAGCACTTTCTGCATCTCTTCGACACCAAGACGCTGCTGATGATCACGCTCGTCTGGGTGATCGCCGCCTATCTGATCATTCCCAAGCTCTGGGTGCGCCACTATCGCCGTCATCCTTTCCTCGCTCAGCCGGCGCGGCTGACGCAGACGGGTGACGGTCATCCAGGCGATCCGATCAATATCGGACTCGTCGGAAGCGCGAAGGACGTCGTGCTCAGCATGACGGCCGCGGGCTGGTTTCCCGCCGATAAGATCACCTTGGCGAGCAGCGTGCGCATCGCCGCCGCCACCGTCTTCCATCGGCCCGATGACGAAGCGCCGGTGAGCAATCTCTTCCTGTTCGGGCGGAAGCAGGACCTCGCCTTCGAGCAGCCGCTCGCCGGCGGTCCAGGCAAG
>DATJZL010000008.1:0-5948 GCA_035499115.1 Methyloceanibacter sp.
CATGGCGGCGATGGCCCCTTCGGCCCGCGACGTCATGACGGTCCGCGCGGTGGTATCGTTAAGGAGATCGAGCGCGGCTGTTGCGAGGCTCTCGGCGTCTGACACCTCCTTGCAGCCGCCAACACGCAGAAGGTCGGTGTAGGAATCGCGAAAGTTCTGCCGATGGGGTCCCATCAGCACCGCGGCGCCGAGCTTGATTGCCTCGACCGGATTTTGCCCCCCGTGCGGAACGAGCGAGCCGCCGATAAAGGCGACCGGTGCGAGGGTATAGAACAGGCCGAGCTCTCCGATCGTGTCGGCGACATAGATATCGGTCCTCGGCTCCGGCAGCTTCTTTTCCGAGCGCAGCGCGACGTTGAGATTTGCCGCCCTGAGCTGCTCGGCGATGAGAGGCCCGCGCTCTGGGTGACGCGGCACGATGATGGTGAGGAGATCAGCCGTCCGTGGCTTCATCTTGAGATGTGCCGCAGCAACCATATCCTCCTCGCCTTGATGCGTGCTCGCGGCAAGGAACACCGTGCGACCCGATAGCGAAGCGGCAAGCCGGCGCTTCCCAGGCAGATCGGCGGGCGGAGGCGGCGCATCGGCCTTCAGATTGCCGACATCGAGCGCACGCGAAGCGCCAAGCTGGCTGAAGCGCTCCGCTAGGCGGTCGTTCTGGGCGAGCACGAGGTCGAAGGCCGAGAAGAGCGGCCGGCTCATGCCCGGACGCCGCCGCCAGCGCTGGAAAGAGGGCGTCGACATGCGCCCATTGATGAGGAGGAGGGGAATACCTTGGGCCTTGGTCTCGAGCACCAAGTTCGGCCAGATCTCAGACTCGACCAGCACCGCAAGGTCGGGGCGCCAATGATGCAGGAAGCGCTGCACGAAGCCCTGATTGTCGAGCGGCACATATTGATGCAGCGCGCCCTTGGGCAGCCGCACGCGCGCAAGCCTCGCCGAAGTGACCGTGGCGGTGGTGAGGAGGATCTTCACCCCTGGATGGTCTGCCGCGATGCTCTCGATCACCGGCAGAGCGGCATTGGCCTCGCCGACGCTGGCCGCGTGAAACCACGCGAGGAAGCCTGACGGCCGCGCCGCGCTCGACATGCCGTAGCGCTCGGGTCGTCGGTCGATCTCCTCCTTGCCGCGTCGCGTGCGCCAGGCGAGGATCAACGGCGCAAGCGGAGCGGCGAGTTTCGTGAGCACGCGGTAAGTCTTGAGCGTCAGCCCCTGCTTGACGGCTTCCTGCCGGTTCAAGGGATCGCTCGCTTCGGCGAGCCGATAGGCGCGCGCCGTGACCTCGTTGAGCGCCCGCTCGATCGCAAGCCGCCCCGCCTCGATCGCATCGGCATCCTCGCCTCTAACCCGCACCGGATCGCCGATGACGATGACAAGGGTGGAGAAGGGGAGGTTGATGGTGAACGCGCTCCACGTGGGAAGGGCGATGAAACGGCGCGTGGCGATGGCAAACGGCACGACCGGCCGCCCCGACATCGCCGCGAGCGTAGCGATGCCCACTCCCGCCTTGCGCGCCGGGCCCGGTGGCACATCAGCGGTCATGGCGACGGTCGCGCCCGAGGCGAGCGCGCGCAAGGATTCACGCATGGCCGTGGCACCGCCCCGGTTCCGCCGCCTCTTGCCGGCGCCGGCGCCCCTGATCAGGTGCATGCCGAAGCGCTCCAGCACGGCGCCGATGATCTCCGCATCGCCGTGGCGGGACACCATGGCGCGGACATCCGCCGGACGCGCGGGCTTGAGCTGCGGCAGGAGCAGGAACTGCCCGTGCCACATGGCGAGGATCTGGGGGTGCTGGTCGAACAGCTTGGCGTCGGTATCGGACGGATCGCGTTTGATCGTGCTCGTCGCGTAGACGAGGCGGATATACGCAGCGAGCAGCGCACTGCCCATGGCCGCGGCGGGCTTCGATGCTAGCAGCCGTTTCAACATCAAGCTTACGCGTCGCTATTCGCCAGCCACGGCGATTGCGCCTTCATTCTCCGGCGAGGCCGCAGCGAACCCTCCAGCAATGCCGAACTGGGTGCGATGCAGCCTGGTATAGAGGCCGCCTTTGGCGACGAGCTCGTCATGGCGTCCGGTCTCGACGATGCGGCCCTGATCGAGCACGCAGATGAGATCCGCCTTTTTAACCGTCGACAGGCGGTGGGCGATCATCAACACGGTGCGGCCGCGCATCAGCTCCTCGAGCGCGATCTGCACTTTGGCCTCGGCCTCTGAGTCGAGCGAGCTGGTCGGCTCGTCGAGCAGGAGAATGGGTGCGTCCTTGTAGATCGCCCGCGCAAAGGCGATGCGCTGGCGCTCGCCGCCGGAGAGCAAACCGCCGGCCTCGCCGACGCGTGTGTCATAGCCCTTGGGGAGGCCGGTGATGAAATCGTGCGCGGCGGCGGCCTTGGCGGCAGCGATCACCTCCTCCTCGACCATGGGCTTGGTCCCATAGGCGATATTGGCGCGGATCGTGTCGTCGAACAGCACCGGGTCCTGCGTCACCAGCGCGATCGAATCGCGCAACGACTCGATGGTCGTGTGCTTGATGTCCTGCCCGTCGATCATCACCTTGCCGCGCTCGGGATCGAAGAAGCGGAGCGCGAGGTTGACCATCGTGCTCTTGCCCGAGCCCGACGGTCCGACCAGAGCCACGGTCCGCCCTGAAGGCACCGTGAGACTCACGCCCTTGAGCACGGGATTTTGCGGCTCATAGGCGAAGGACACATTGTTGAACTCGATCTCGCCCTTCTTGAGCGCGAGCGGCTTCGCGTCGGGCACCTCGACCAGATGGACCTTGAGGTCGACCACGCCGAACACGCGGCTCGCGGCTGCCATGCCTTCCTGAAGCTGGGTCTGCAGCGTCGCCGCGCTCTTGAGCGGGGTATAGATGAGGAGCGCGGCCGTCATGAAGCCCATGAAATGGCCGAGCGTCAGATCGCCGCGCACGCCCTTGGTACCGGCGAAATAGATCGCCAGCGCGAAGCCCAGGCCGGTGAGCAGCTCGATCGATGGGCTCGACAGCGCGCGGGCGCGCGTGCCGCGCATGGTGAACTCGAGCGCCCGGTTGATCGCCGTGACCGCGCGCTCCTCCTCGCGGTCCTCCTGGCGATACGCGCGCACCACGCGCATGCCGCGCAAGGTCTGAGTGATGAGCGCCGAGAGGTCGCCCGTCTCCTGCAATGATTTCGACGTCGATTTCCGCATCGTGCGCCGCTGGCGTGACAGCATGAACCAGGCGAGCGGCATGAAGATCAGGATCAACACCGAGAAGCGCGCATCCATGTAGAACATGGTGGCGATCAGGATGATGACCTTGAGATAGTTCTCGCCGAGCGTGACGAGGGAGCGGCTCGCCGTGGCGCGGATCAGCGTCGCGTCGTTGAGGAAGCTCGACAACAGCCGTCCCGAATGCACCGTCTGGATGAAGCTGAGATCGGCGCGGGCGAGCTTGGCGAACATCTGGATGCGCAGATCGGCGATGAAGCGGTTGCCGAGATAGTTCACCGCCACGTCGCCGACATATTCGGCGATCGCCTTGATGATGGTCACCACCACGATGGCCGCGGTGACGAAGTAGACCATCTGCTGATTTTTGGCGACGAACACGTCGTCGGCCGTCCGCTGGATGAGGAAAGGTATGGCGCCGGTCGTGGCGGCGGTGAGGATCATGGCGATGCTGGCGATCAGGAGGATCCCGATCCGCGGGCGCAAATGCTCGCGCCAGATGCGCACCACGATCTCCCCGGTCGAGTATTCGACCTGAAGCTCGTCCCCGCTCCTGGTGATGCTGCTGACGTCCCTGAACAGCTGATCTTTCAAGCGCTTCCCCGATTTTCCAACAGTCTGCGGGATGGGACCCGGCAGCGTCGCCGCTCTTCTAGCATGCGACCGCTTCTGCCCCTAAGGCGAAAAACCCGCCAGCCCTTGCCCCATGGCCTTATGCCGCGCCGCCTGCTTCGCCGGGATCGAGCAGCCGGTGCAGATGCACGATGAAGTAGCGCATATGCGCATCGTCGACCGTTCGATGAGCGGCGTCCTTCCAGGCGTCGTAGGCCTCGGCATAGTTGGCATAGATGCCGACAATGTCGAGCTTCTTGAGATCGCCGAACTCGATTCTATCGAGTGACGTCAACTCACCGCCGAATACGAGATGAAGCAGCTGACGCTTGCTCGCTTTAGCCCCCGCCATACCCCGCTCCTGTCGTTCTTGTCCAAGACCCCTGCAACTTTGCCGAAACGGGGGCTAGAGGTCTACGCGGTTTGTGCGTTCGATCAGAAGCGGGTGCAGCTTTGGCCCGCTCGCCACTAGGCTCGGCAGGCGGGGGGAGGGGGAGTTATAGGGGTGCGACTTGCCGTGATGATCGGTGACGATGCCGCCCGCCTCGGCGACGATCACCGCGGCCGCCGCCAGGTCCCACTCGCATTTGCCCGAAAGCGATATGGTGGCGTCGGCCTCGCCGCAGGCGACGAGCGCGAGCCGGTAGGCGACGGAGTTTACCCAGCGCGTCTTCACCTCCGGCCAAGGCTCCTTCCAGATCTTCTTCTTGAAGAGGCCGCCGCTCGCGATCAGCAGCGCGCCGTCGAGTGATGCCTTCTGGCTCGCTCTGATCGGCTTGTCGTCGAGGAACGCGCCTTTGCCGCGCATCGCCGCGAAGAACTGCTTGGTGGCGGGATTGAACACGACGCCCAGCACGGGCACGCCGTCCTCGACGAGAGCCGCCGAGATCGTCCATTCGGGCACATGGCGCAAGAAGGCGTTGGTGCCGTCGATCGGGTCGACCATCCACACGCGGCGGTGCTTCAACCGCTCTTTGTCGTCGTCGCTCTCCTCTGAGAGCCAGCCATAGTCGGGACGCTTATTGGCGAGATCGAGCTTGAGCGCGGTGTCGACGGCGAGGTCGGCCTCGCTCACCTCAGAGCCGTCCGGCTTGCGATTGACGGAGATCTGCTGGCGAAAATAGCTAAGCGCGAGAGCGCCCGCGTCGCGCGACGCCTGCTTAAGAAGCTCGTAATCCTCCTCGAGCGAGGTGGTCTCTTGCAGCCGTTCTCTCGGTTCAATCGCGGTCATTGGCGCTCGGGAAGACTCTCTAAACCATGCGGCGAACTAACCACCGCATACCAGTCATTAACAACGTCCATTAAGCGTCTCGGAAAATTTCTGTGGCAGGATCGTGGCAATAAAGGCTGCTCAAGACGGCCACAGGGGGAAGCTAACAGCAAGGCGTCATCCTCTTCACGAGGAAGATAACAGCAAGGCATCAACCGGGCCTCGGAGCGTTCGCGTTCCGAGGCCCGCTGTCTATCTGGGCTCCTCACAGGATTGCCGCAAGCCCCATGTCGATGAGGATTGCCGCGAACACGATGGCACCGAAGTCGCGGTTCGAGCGGAAGCGGGTTAGACAGTTCTCCGCATCGTCCGTATCGAGCGTCACGACCTGCCAGCCGAGCTGGGCCGCCGCCGCGGCCATGCCGATGAGGAAAGCGAATCCGGCGCCCGCCAGAAGCCCCGCAGTGGTGATTGCCAGCCAGGCGATCGAATAAAGAAGCGTGAGCCATGGTTTGGTGGCGTTTCCGAAACGGAGCGCCGTCGATTTCACCCCAAGCACGCCATCGTCGTCGCGATCCTGGTGCGCGTAGATCGTGTCGTAGCCGATGGTCCAACAGACCGCGCCCGCGTAGAGGACGAGTGGGGCCAAGTCTAGGCGACCGAGCACCCCGGTCCAACCCATCAGCGCGCCCCAGTTGAAGGCGAGCCCGAGAATGGCCTGCGGCCAATGACTGAAGCGCTTGACGAAAGGATAGAGCGCGACGATTGGCAGCACCCCGAGCCCGAGCAAGATGGAAATGCGGTTGAGCGACAGCAGCACCGCGAGCCCGATGAGGCTGAGCGCCACCATGAAGGCGAACGCCGTCTTGGCTGTGACCTGCCCGCTCGGCAGCGGCCGCGTCATCGTGCGTGCACC
>DATJZL010000009.1:0-10010 GCA_035499115.1 Methyloceanibacter sp.
CTCGCATAGGAGGCCCTATCGATGCTGATAAACCTCACGCTAGCCGTGCTGGCGAGCCTTGTGCTCTCAGCCGAGGCCGTCAGGCAGCCGCCGACGGCACCACCCGTGAAACTGACCACTGCGAAGGGCGAAAGCCTTTCCCGCAAGCTTGAGCGGGGGGCCTAGCCATGACCGTGCACATTCCTCCCGTTCTCGTGCTCATCGTGTGCAAAGTCGCTATCGCCGGAGCTCCCGACCAGAACGCCGCCATGACCGGCGCGCAAAACCTGGAATGGGCGACTGAGAACTCCATGATGACCTGCCGCCGGAACGAGGTTCAGCTCTACGATCCCGCCGAAGGCATGCAGATCAATCCGACCGACGATCCGGCTCCGCCGCTCAATCCTGACTTCGCTCAGGGCGCTCAATGCGCGCGCGCCGGAATCCAGCTTGCGACCAGTTGGGACCAGGCGCACCGCAACACGCCCTGGCGCGTGTGGCGGGTCGGCTGCCCAGCTCCCATTGTCGATATGCGGACCGGCACGGTAATCGGCTACAAGCTTCCCGAGTGCAGCCATCGCGATACCGTTGTTTGCGAGACGGATAGCGCGATCTAGCTCTGGCGGAGTGGGTCGAAAACGTTCAGAGTGGGAGTGTAGCGACAGGACCGGGTCGTCGAACATGGATGCATGACGATGCCACTCTGGTCGAGAATTGTGGTTGGGTTTGCCCTTGCCGCGGCTCTGATCGGCTTCGCCGCCTTCAACGCTTATTCCAAAAGGCTTGGGCCGCTCGTCCAGGAGCACGGCACCACATATTATAACGGAGAGGGCCCGGTCTCGCAGCCGCTCGCCTGCAAGCCCGAAAGCGAGATCTTGGCTGCGATCAAGCAGGTGCATGCCAAATACGACTATCTTGCCGGCGCCGATCTCAAAGTCTTCGAAAGCCGGGCGGCGGCGGCAAAGGGGCTTCCCCCGCTTAACGTCGATGAGCTCTACGTCATCACCGAGGACGATCAGCTCCGGAGCGGAGAGATGGTTCTCTTCATCGGGCTCAGGGTCGATTGTGTGACCATGGTCTTCGGCCTGCCGGCGCGGCTCTATCACGAGCTTTCAGGCCAAGCAGAGCATACATAAGACGCGCTCTTCCCACCGTTTGCATTAGAGTGCGTTGGCCCCATGTCACTGACGACTCCGCAACCTTTGGAACAGCCGACGCTGCCAGAAGGCCAACTGCTCTACGCGGTCGGCGATATTCACGGCAGGTCGGACCTTTTGCGCCGTCTCCTCGATGAGATCGCGGCTGACGCGGCCTCAAGCAGCTGCGCTCGGACCAAGACTCTCGTCTTTCTCGGCGACTACGTGGATCGCGGGCCCGACAGCAAAGGCGTGATCGACATCCTCCTGGGCGGATTACTACGTGGGTTCGACGCGCGTTTCCTCAAGGGGAATCACGAGGCGCTTTTGCTCGGTTTCCTCTACGGTGCCACGCCGCTCGACCATTGGCGGATCAATGGAGGCGATGCGACCATGGCCTCCTATGGCGTCGACATCGAGCGGCTTCTCGGTTCTGGGGCAAGCGCCGATGCCTGGCGAAGCGCATTCGCGGAAGCGTTGCCTCCGGCGCATCTTGTCTTCTTCAAGAGTCTCGAGCTCACACTATCGTTCGGGGACTATCTCTTCGTGCATGCAGGTCTCCGCCCAGGGGTGCCGCTTGCGGCGCAAGGAGAGGCCGACATCATCTGGATCCGTAGCCCCTTCCTCGATCATGGCGGGTCGTTCGGCAAGATCGTGGTGCACGGCCACACCCCAGGGGACGAGCCGGTCACGCGGACGAATCGTATCGGCATCGATACCGGAGCCTGTTTCACCGGGCGGCTGACGGCGCTTCGCCTTGCAGGAAGCGACAGGCGCTTCCTGCAAACATAAGCTTGGGAGTGATCAGGCCTTAGGCTGCTCGGCGACGAGGCCGCGGAGGCGATCCCTCAAGCTTCCACCGCTGCTTGGCTTACCCGTGCGGCGCCTTTCTCTGCGGGCCGCGAAGCGCTGCGCGATCGAGGACTGCTGCGTCTCGTCGTCGACGGAAGCTGACTCGATCGGCGCGAC
Source organism: Methyloceanibacter sp. (assembly GCA_035499115.1). Classification (GTDB taxonomy): domain Bacteria; phylum Pseudomonadota; class Alphaproteobacteria; order Rhizobiales; family Methyloligellaceae; genus Methyloceanibacter. The sequence continues at coordinate 2,085 of DATJZL010000009.1, forward strand.
AATGCCCTCGGGCTGCGCTGCCATCTCGTATTCCACGGCAACCGTCTCGACTCGCATCTCCGGCTCGGCCATCGCCACCTCCTGACCGTGACCGGCGCCGTTTCCACCGCCATTCGTCGCGTAATGAGGAACTTCCGGCTCTTGCGGCTCTTGCGGCTCTTCTGGCGCTTCGAGACCGCCGAACTGAGGGAAGGCCTGTGCAGCTTCCACCATCATGCGCTGTTGCGGCACCGTCGTTCCTTGGGTGCGCGCAGCGGCAAGGATGTGCTGGGCGAGCCGCGTCATCTCGCGGCGCAGAAAGGCATATTCCTCGGCGCTGGTCCTCGCGCGATCGAGCTCTTCTTGCGTCCGTGACAACTCGGCGCTCAGGCGCTGGCTTTCATTGACAGCCCGGGCGTCGACCTTGCCGGAGCCGCGCACGCCGCCGGCTTCCAGTGCCGTGCGTAAGCGCTCGATATCGGCACGCTGGCTGTGCAGGGTGCCGCGCGCGGTCTTGAGCGCCTCTGACTGGGAGGCGAGCGTATTGCGGAGTTCGGCGTTCACCGCTTCAAGCTCGGCGAGCGCCTTCTTGGCGGCCTTGAGGCGGCTGTCGAGATCGGGCAGGCGCCGCTTGATGGTCTGCTGCAGCACCCGGTTCGCGTTCTCGTTCTCCTGGAGCTGGTTCCTGACCGTGCCGAGCTCGGTGTTGAGAACCTGAATGTCGACGCGGCGCTTGTTTGCCTCGATCAGCTCGCGCGCCGCCTTGTCCTTGGCCTTATCGAGAGCGACCTCGACCTTACGCAGCTCGATGGCGAACTCGGCGCGCAGCTGGTCCTTGTCGGCCTGAATGTCGGTCAGCGACATGGGCATGGTCGCCTCGAGCCTGCGGGTGGTCAGCTTGACCGCGCGGTTCCACAGGGGAGGGGCGAGCATAAGCGCCAGCAGGCATCCAAGAAGGAAGCCAAGCGCCCCGAACATCAGCCACTCGATCATCGAAATCAGCGCTCCCCAGCATCACCCCTTCGCGTCGCCAAATGGCGACTGCGCTTCAGGTGAGCCTAAGCGTAACTTGGTGCCCTTTTTGCGGCGCGGCAATCCCCGAGGCCCTCCGCGACGCTTCCTTAACGCCAAACTAGAACGGATTCCAGGTCGGCTCGCGGGTATATTTCAGATAGCCCACATTGGCGCCGAGCCTCAGACCTATGCCCGAACTGATTGGCGCCAGCTTTACGTGGTCGTTGGCAAGGAAGGTGATGCCCACGCCACCGATAAAATAGGCCGATCCGTCCACTCCTGCATAGGTATTAAAGATCTCCCCCGGGCTCTGCAGATCGTAGACCAGGACCATGGTCTTCGAGCCATCGGCCCCGAAATCGTAGCCGAGCGATGGACCCTGCCAATAGACCTTAAAACTACCGGCGTCCTTGGTGTAGAGCGTGCCTTCGCCGTAGCGCAGGCCGGCGATGAAGGCGCCGCCGGCTTCCTCCCCGAGGATGTAACCATTAGGCCGTCCCGCGCGGTGAAACGCGTATTCCACGACCTCGGCGAAACCCATTGAAACCTTGCCGAAAAACCGGTGTCCGCTCTCCTTGATCTCTTCGACCGAGAAGGTGCCGTTGGTCTCGGCCTGCGGCGGCGCATAAGGTTGATAAGACGAGCCCGGGCCTGATTCGCCCTGTGGGAGCCGGCCGTCACGCGGATCCGGAGTGCCTTGCGGCGAAGTCGGCGGGGGCGATGAAGGGGGCGCGTAGCTTCGGTTAGGGTCCGGCTGTGGGGTGATGACCATGGGGCCGTCGGCCTGAGCGAGGGTGATTGGACCGGACGTCGGTGATTGGTCCCTTGCCGATGCCGCGGCGGGCGCCGCGAAGATGAACGTCGAAAACAGGGCAATGAAGGGAAATTGGGGTCGCATCACCGCGCCTCCGTCACGCCGAGTGAAAAGCCGGGATTTGTGTAAACCTGCTACCAAACTGGCTAACGAAGCGTTGACCCTCGCCGGGTTGGACCAAAGGACTTTTCCATTTTACCCGGGGAATATTGACGCCAGGGTTTTACCCGGATAAAAACTCGTCTTTCCGTTCGAAGGATCGCGAAGATGAGTGGCGACAGGTGCACGGCATTTCAGGGGACGACGCGGATCGCCTCAGGGCCTCTCGCGGAGGTCGCGGCAAAGGTCAAACGAATCGTCGATGCAGGCGAGCCGTCGACGATCCTCATTTTCGACGATGTCACGGCTGAGCCGGTGGAGGTCGATTTCAGGGGCCCCATTGAGGATGTCATCGCGCGCCTGACCGAGCGCTCCAAATCGATCCTTGCCGCGCCGTCCGTGCACCGCGGACCGGGGCGCCCGAAGCTCGGCGTCGTCGCCCGCGAGGTCACGCTCCTGCCGCGGCATTGGGAATGGCTCGCGCGGCAGCCGGGAGGTGCGTCGGTCGCTTTGCGCAAACTCGTCGATGAGGCAAGACGGGTCCATGGCGAGAAGGATCGAAGGCGCGAGGCACAAGCGGCTGCCTATCGATTCCTGTCGGCGATCGCCGGCAACGAACGCGGTTTCGAGGAGGCGGCGAGGGCGCTATTTGCCGGAAATCGCGAGCGCTTCGGCGAGGTCACTGCCGCCTGGCCCCACGATATTCGCGATCATGCCGTGAGGCTTGCCGCGCCGGCGTTTGCCGAGCGGCCGGCCGAGGCCGCTAGCCACCCCAGGCGATGAAGCCCGGGTTGCGCAGGCCTGCGTCCGTCTTGCCATAGCGGAGGGGCTCACCCTTCGTGGTCACGACCCTACCGCCCGCTGCCTCGAGCACGGCCTGACCTGCCGCGATGTCCCACTCCATGGTGGGGCCAAAGCGCGGATAGACGTCAGCCTTGCCCCTCGCAATTTCGAGGAATTTGATCGCTGAGCCAGCGCCCGAGCGCTTGGCGATCTTGAGCTTGGCAAGGAAGGCCTCGGTCTCGGGGTCGAGATGAGAGAGGCTGACGAGAGCCGTCAGTCCTTTAGGATCGGCGGCACGGACCCTGAGCTTCTTCTGTTGAAGCTTTGCGAGGTCTGCGCCCAAGGCGCTCGGCGGAAGCGTGGCCTCGATCGCCTCGCCAGCGGCGATGGTCACGGCGAGAAGCGATCGTGCCGGCGCATAGACCAACCCGAAAATCGGGCGCCCCTGCTCGATCAGCGCGATGTTCACGGTGAAATCGCTCCGCTTCTTGATGAACTCTTTGGTGCCGTCGAGCGGATCGACGAGAAAGAAGCGGTCGCCAAGTTCACCTCTAATCGCGTCCGCCGCTTCCTCCGAAACGACGGGAATGTCCGGGGCAAGCCGTCCGAGGCCTGCGAGGATGATTGCCTGCGAGTCCTTGTCGGCGAGCGTCACCGGGCTCGAATCGTCCTTGAGCTTTACCTCGGCGGTTCGGCCAAAGTGCTCCATGATGGCGGCGCCGGCGCGCGCGGCAATATCGGTGAGACGGGTTGCGGCGTCGGCGAAATCGGAGGCCCCACTGCCTCCAGTCACTGTTGTATGTCTTGGGGCTGACAAGGCAGAATACTCGTGAGCGGACGGTGATTCGTTGATTCGGCGGCGCGCCGAGCTTCTTGCCGGCCTTCCGGACGGACGCGTCCCTCCTGTAGCAGAAATTCAGATGCGGGCCACTTCCGCTCGAATAAGCGGAAGCTAAGGAGGCGGCCATGACGGAGCCAACGGCACTCGGCGATCTCGATCTTGCGGCACTCGTCTCGAGCCGCATCTGCCACGATGTGATCAATCCCGTCGCGGCGATCTCAAACGGTCTTGAAATGCTTGCCGAGGAGCCGGACCAGGCGATGCGCGAGGCGGCCATGGACCTGATCCGCAAGAGCGCGGCGCAGGCCTCGGCTAAGCTGCAATTCGCCCGTCTCGCGTTCGGCGCGGCGGGATCCGCCGGAGCCGAGATCGACCTGCGCGATGCCGAGAAGGTTGCCCGCGAGTTCGTACAGGGAAGCGGAAAGCATCAGCTCGCCTGGCACGGACCGGCCGTGACCTTGCCCAAGAACAAGGTCAAGCTTCTGCTCAACCTCGCGGCGCTCGGGGTGATAGCCCTGCCGCGCGGCGGCGCCATCAGCGTGACGATCGGGGGCACGCCGCCCGCCGTCAACTTCTCGGTCAGGGCCAAAGGCGACGCGGCGCGGCTTACCGACCAGGTGAGAAGCTTGCTCCTCGGGGGAAACTGGGTGGCGATCGATTCCCATTCGATCCAGCCTTACTACGCAAGCCTCGTGGCGGCGGCCTCCGGCATGACAGTGACGGCCGGGGCCCGCGACGGAGAGGTCGAGTTCAAGGCCGCCTGAGGCGCAGAAATCCACACCCCCAAGGTGGAATTCCGGCGCTGGTCAACGGAACGTAAACCAGAGCCACCGACAATCCCCACACGTGGCTAGGGGGCTAGGGCACGCGCTGCCGCGCGCGCTCGGGGTGGACCATGGACGAGCTGTTGGGCGAATTCCTTGCCGAGACCAACGAAGGCCTCGACCAGCTCGATGTCGAGCTCGTCCGCTTCGAGCAGGACCCCAACAATGCCGAGATGCTCAACACCATCTTCCGGTTGGTGCATACGGTCAAAGGGACTTGCGGCTTTCTCGGGCTCGCGCGACTCGCCAAGCTCGCGCATGCCGCCGAGACGCTGATGGGGCAGTATCGCGACGGCGCCCCCGTCACTGTCGAGGGCGTCAGCGTCATCCTCAAGAGCATCGATCGCATCAAGCAAATCCTCGAGGGGCTCGAACGCGACGGCGTCGAGCCGCAGGGCTCCGATGCGGACCTGATCGGCAAGTTGCAAGCGCTCGCTCTCTCCGAGGAGGCCGTGTTCGTGCCGGGAGAAGCCACCCTCGAGGACGATCGTCTATCGGTCCACGCTACGCTCGACGATCTGGAGCGCGCCTGGCGCGCGGCGCCTGGTCCCGAGGAGCAATTCGAGCTGGCCGAACCGAATGGGAGCGGCGACCCCAATCCACGGGAGAGCCATGCCCGAGCGCAGACCGTTCGGGTTTCCGTCGACACGCTTGAGCATTTGATGACGACCGTGAGCGAGCTCGTTCTCACGCGCAACCAGTTGCTCGATCTCGTACGCCGCACCGGCGAGAGCGAGTTCAAGTCTCCATTACAGCGCCTCTCCACCGTCACGGCCGAGCTGCAAGAGGGCATCATGAAGGCGCGTATGCAGCCGATCGCCAATGCCTGGCAGAAATTGCCGCGACTCGTGCGCGAGTTGTCGCTCGAGCTCGACAAGAAGATCGAGCTCGACATGATCGGCGCGGATACCGAGCTCGACCGGCAGGTGCTTGAGATGATCAAGGACCCGCTCACCCACATGATCCGCAACTCGGCCGATCATGGCATCGAATCCCCCGCCGAGCGGGTGAGAACCGGCAAGTCTGAGGTCGGACGGATCAAGCTCAGCGCCTATCAGCAAGGCGGTTATATCGTCATCGAGGTGACCGACGATGGGCGCGGTCTCGATGCGGAGCGGATCCGCGCCAAGGCGCACGAGACTGGACTTGCCAGCCTCTCCGAGCTCGACCGATTGAACGACAGCGACACCTTCAAATTCATCTTTAGGCCCGGGTTTTCCACCGCGAGCGCGGTGAGCGGTGTCTCTGGCCGGGGCGTCGGCATGGACGTCGTGCGCAACAACATCGAGCTGATCGGCGGGACGGTCGAGCTCAAATCGACCTCGCAAGCCGGCACCACCTTTGTCATCAAGATTCCGCTGACGTTGGCCATCATGGCGGCCCTGATCGTCGAGGCCGCCGGACATCGTTTCGCCATCCCGCAATTCAGCGTGGTCGAGCTGGTGCGCACGGGCAATACCTCAGGTCATCAGGTTGAGGTGATCAACGGCACGGCGGTGCTGCGCCTGCGCGACAAGCTGTTGCCGCTGCTCGACCTCGCGCAGCTGCTAAAGCTCGAAGGCGTCGGAAGCACGTTCGATCGCATCGCCAATAAGGTGCTCACGGCCGTCGTGATTCAGACTGGCGCGCGGCTGTTCGGCGTGCTGGTGGACTGCGTATTTCGTACCGAGGAAATTGTGGTGAAGCCGATGTCGAGCCTGGTGCGCCACGTCAGCATGTTCTCCGGCAACACCATCTTGGGCGATGGCAGCGTCATCATGATCATCGACCCGAATGCGCTCGGCTCGAGCGTCGGCGCGCTCGATGTGCAGGCGGAAGCGGTCAAGAGTTTCGCAGCCCCCGCGCAGGCCGCGACTGAAGACAAGACGGCGCTGCTCTTGTTTCGCGCCGGAACGTCGTCGCTCAAGGCTGTTCCGCTCTCGCTCATCACCCGGCTGGAAGAGATCCCACTCAGCTCAATCGAGCGCTGCAACGGCGAGGACGTGGTCCAATATCGCGGAGCCTTGATGCCGCTCGTCTATGTCGAGACCGAAGTGGGCAAGCGCGGCGATGATGTGCAGCCTGTTCTGGTGCTTACCGAGGGCGACTTCCATGTCGGGCTCGCTGTCGATGAGATCGTCGATATCGTCGAGGAGCGACTTACCATCGAGCTCGAGGCCGAAGCCCCGGGAATCATCGGCGCGGCGATCGTCAAAGGGAAGGCGGTCGAGATGGTCGATATCTCGCACTATCTCGGCCGTGGGTTGGGTCAGCGCCTCGCCGGCAAGGCCGAGGAGGCGCTGCGCGCGGTGAGGCTGCTGCTTATCGATGACAGCCAGTTCTTCCGCGGCATGCTGGCACCATTGCTTGCGGCACGGGGCTACGAGGTCACGCTAGCCGGCTCGGCCGAGGAGGCCCTAGCGCTGAAGGACAAGGGTGTGTTCTTCGATCTTATCGTCTCTGATCTCGATATGCCGGGCATGGACGGCATCGCGCTCGCTGAGCGCCTTAAGGCGGATCCTGCCTGGGGCAAGATCCCACTCATCGCGCTCTCCTCCCACTCGAATCCGCGCCTGATCGAGCGGAGCCGCGCGGCGGGCTTCGTGAACTACGTCGGCAAGTTCGACCGGCAGAAATTGATACATGCCATTGAGGATTGTTGCAGGCAGTGGGGGGCGGCGGCATGATGTTGGCGGATCTCGACCAGACGAGCCAAGGCTACGTCACGGTTGAGACGGCGGGCCAGCTGTTCGGCCTTCGGCTGGAGCGCGTGCGCGACGTGTTCGTGCCGCGCGGGCTCTCGAAGATACCGCTCGCGCCCCCGGAAGTGGCCGGTGTCCTTAATCTGCGCGGCCGGATCGTCACCGCCATCGATTTGCGGCGAAGACTCGGGCTGCCGCCGCGTAGCGATGGATCGGCCCCGATCGCGATCGGCATGGAGGAGAGGGGCGAGCTCTATGGTCTCATCGTCGACCGCGTCGGAGACGTGCTCCGCCTCAAGCGTTCTACCTTTGAAGCAAATCCCGTCAATCTCGACGGACATTGGACGCGGGTTTGCGCCGGCGTTCATCGCCTCGAGCATCAGCTCATGGTCGTGCTCGATGTCGAGAAAGTGCTCGATTTTACCCAGTTCGGCGTGACGGTCTGATCGACCTAAGACAAAGAACCTCGCGGAGGACTAACGCATGAAACATTGCCTGGTGGTGGACGACAGTGCCGTGATCCGAAAGGTGGCGCGGCGCATCCTCGAGGAATTGCGCTTCTCGTCCTCCGAAGCTGAGAATGGACGCGAGGCGCTCGACCAATGCCGAAAGTCGATGCCGGACGCGGTGCTGCTCGACTGGAACATGCCGGTCATGGACGGAATCGCTTTTCTCGTGGCACTGCGCAAGGAGCAGGGCGGCGACGAGCCCAAAGTGATCTTCTGCACCACCGAGAACGATGTCGAGCACATCACGCGTGCCATTTCGGCCGGAGCCAACGAGTACATCATGAAGCCCTTCGACCGGGATATCATCGAAGCCAAGTTCCATGAGGTCGGGCTGATCTGAAGCCCCTCATGACCATGAGTTATCAGCACGCGCTTATCTCTC
>DATJZL010000010.1:0-5623 GCA_035499115.1 Methyloceanibacter sp.
ATCGTCGCCAATGAGCGGGTGATCTGTTACGGGCTCGGTGTCGAGGAGTTGCAAGATCTCGCGGTCGAGCACCCCAACGTCATGATCACCATCCTGAGCAATCTGACGCGCGAGTTCTCGGAGCGGCTGCGCCACGCCAACGAGGAAATCAGCGTCCTCGAATAGCGCTAGACCGCCGCTTGTGCCGGCTGCGGCTTAGCCCGCGGCTCTTTCGACGGCTCGAGCGGCACATTCATCTCGACGTAGAGGCCGGCAGGCCTGAACTCGACCTTGGTCTCGCCGCCGAGATTGTGGCGGATGCCCTTGTCGATGAGCTGCATGCCGAAACCGCTGCCGCGCTTGGTCGGAACGGGATGAAGGCTACCCCTCTCCTCCCAGGTGAGCATGAGGCGATTGCCCCGCGCGGTCTTCCAACTGATGGCGAGTTGTCCATTGTTCTGGGAGAGCGCCCCATATTTCACGGCATTGGTGGCAAGCTCGTGCAGCGTCATGGCGAGGATCGAGGTGCTCGCCGGCGGCAGCAAGACATCGGGCCCCTTGATCAGGATCTTCGGTCCATCCTCGCGCTTGTAAGGATCGAGCTCGCGCTCGACCATGGCCTTGAGGCTCGCGCCAGACCATTGCGATTCGAGCAGGAGATCGTGGGCGCGATGGAGCGCCTGAAGGCGCTCGGCAAGGGTCTGTGCCATGGCCTGCGCCGGGCGGCTCGTCGCCTGACGCAAGCTCGCCTGCACCAGGGACTGGACGATGGCGAGCGCATTCTTGACGCGGTGGTTGAGCTCGCCGACCAGCATGGATTGACGCTGCGCCGTGCGTCTCCGCTCGGTGACGTCGCGGAAGATGAGCACGGCGCCGGCGAGCGAGCCGTCGAAGCCTAGGATAGGCGCGCCGCTATGCTCGACCGGAATCTCCCTTTCGTCGCGCGTGACAAGAAGCGCGCCCGATTCAAGCCGCGTCACCGCGCGCTCGCGCAAGGCTTTCAGCGCAGGGTCATCGACCGGCTTGCGCGTGTTGGCATCGATGACGCGAAACACCTCCCAGATCGGCCGACCGCGGGCTTCGGCCACGCTCCATCCGGTCATCTGCTCGGCGATCCGGTTCAACAAGAGCACGCTGCCGCTCGGGTCGGTGGCGATCACGCCGTCGCCGATCGAGCCGAGCGTCGTGCTCAGCCATTCCCTTTGGCCGCGCAGCTCCATGAGGGCGGCGTTGCGATCGCGGTCGGCACGTCGCACCGCGCCGATCGTGGTCCAGGCAAACACGGCAAGCACGAGAATGCTTGCCACGGCGAAGATGGCGAGCGTCGCGGCGCTGTCGTAGTAAGTGTGTGCTTCCGCCTGGTGGGCGAACCAACCGATCACCAACGGCAAGACGAGGATGCCCGGCAAAAGACGCCGCAGCATCTCGCCGGCGGGCGATTGCTCGACGATGGCCGCGCCGACGCCATATTCCGGCGAGGCTGCGATCAGGCCAAAGGCGAGCAGGAAGGCGCTCGCCGCGCCATAGATCGACATGGAGGTGAAGGGGAACGGGTAATAATAGGTGGCGACGCCGTAGGCGTAGCCGGCGAGCACGATCAGCACCTGGGCGAGAACGATGATCGTCACCACCTGGCTGAACGCCGAGGATGCCCAGCCGCGCTTAGCGTAGAGCAGTGCAAGCCCGAACAGGATCAGAGACCCGGTGATGCCAGGCGCCATGCGCGCATGCGGGAGAGCGGCGTCGTCAGGGGACGTGCTTGGAAAGAGCGCGTGGTCGAGGCCGAGATCGAAGCCGAGGAGATCCTCGCACAACACCAGAAGGCCGAGGATGACGAGGGCAAAACCGATCAGCCGGGCGAGCGGCCTGAGCGGCCTGAAGGTGAAACAGAAGAGAGCAATGCCGGCGGCGATCGTGGCGACCGAAGCATTGGGCGTCATGCCGGCAAGACTGGGCAGCGACTCCGCTACTCCGGGCGTGCCGACCCGCCAGGCGGCAAGCACCAGCGCGCCGATGGCGATCACCATCAGAGCGGCGCAACGGGCCAAGAGCAATGATATGCGCTCGGCGCGCGGCGCTGGCAGTGCCAACTTCGCTGGTACTTCAGCCACTAGCCTTCCTCACCCCAAGTTCACGGGACGCATGATGCCGCAAGCTTTGGGCGCTCCACGGCAGAAGGCCGCAACGCAGTGTACGAGCGCGTTCTCCCACCCTTTCGAGCGATGTTATAGCCTAGCCCCCCACAGTCCCAATAGACAGAGGCCATAGCCCCGCAAAACGAACGGTGCTTGACCGCAATGCCATCGATAAGGGAAACGTGAGCATGCCCGCCTCCCCCAAAGGTCTCAACCCCTCCCACTCAACGCGCACCGAGACCGATTCGTTCGGTCCGATCGACGTGCCGGCCGACCGCTATTGGGGCGCCCAGACCGAGCGCTCGCGCCGGAACTTCAAGATCGGCGACGAGCCCATGCCGAAGCCCCTGATCAGGGCCATGGCCATGGTCAAGAAGGCCGCGGCGTTGACCAATCTCGAGCTTGGCCTGATCGACAAGCGCCTTGCCGAGGCGATCGCCGCGGCGGCCGACGAGGTGATCGAAGGCAAGCTTGACGACCATTTTCCGCTGGTCGTGTGGCAGACCGGCTCCGGTACCCAAACCAACATGAATTTGAACGAGGTGATCGCCAACCGCGCGAGCGAGATGCTCGGCGGCACAATCGGCTCCAAGCGCCCGGTCCACCCCAACGATCACGTCAATCTCGGCCAATCGTCCAATGACACCTTCCCGACGGCCATGCATATCGCCGCGGCTGAAGAGATTGCCTACTGCCTCAACCCCGCGCTCGCCCGCCTGTATCAGGCGTTGAAGGATAAGGCGGAGGCTTTTCAGGACATTCTCAAGATCGGCCGCACCCATATGCAGGATGCTACTCCGCTCACTTTAGGACAGGAATTCGGCGGCTATGCGGCGCAGATCGACCATGGCATCGAGCGCGTGAAACTCTCGCTTTATGGCCTTTATGAGCTTGCCCAAGGGGGAACGGCTGTCGGCACGGGCCTCAACACCCATCCGCGTTTCGCCGAGTTGTTCGCCGCCAAAATCGCCCAGATGACGAAGCTTCCTTTCGCCAGCGCCGAGAACAAGTTCGAGGCGCTCGCCTCGCACGACGCCTATGTGTTCACGCACGGCGCGCTGAACACGGTGGCCATGGCCATGTTCAAGATTGCCAATGACATAAGGCTGCTCGGCTCAGGTCCCCGTTCAGGTTTCGGGGAGATCCTTTTGCCGGAGAACGAGCCGGGGTCGTCGATCATGCCCGGAAAGGTCAACCCCACCCAATGCGAGGCGGTGACCATGGTTGCAGCCCAGGTGATGGGCAACCACGCGACGATCAGCTTTGCCGGAAGCCAAGGCCATCTCGAGCTCAACGTGTTCAAGCCGCTGCTCGCCTATGCCATGCTGCAATCGATCAGGCTGCTCGGCGACGTTGCCGACAGCTTCACGCAAAACTGCATCATCGGCATCGAGGCCAATCGCGAGCGCATCAAGGACCACATGCAGCGCTCGCTGATGCTCGTCACGGCGCTTGCGCCCCATATCGGCTACGACAAAGCGAGCGAAATCGCCAAGGCCGCTCATAAGCGGGGAACGACGCTCCGCGAGGAAGCGGTGCGTCTCGGCCATGTGACGGCCGAGGATTTCGACCGGCTGGTCAGGCCGGAGGACATGATCACGCCGAAGGCCTGATCGGGGTTGGTCAGAGACCCAATTGCCGAAGCGTCAGATGACCAGACCTAGGAACAAGCGCTCGCTGACGATCGCCCGCCACCGTACCAGCATCTCGCTCGAAGACGAGTTCTGGCAGGCTCTGTCCGACATCGCCCGCGAAGAAGCAAAGTCAATCGCCACCCTTGTCGGCGAGATCGACAAGGGGCGTGGCGAAGCAGGAAGAGCAGAGAGGAGTCTTTCGGCTGCTATCCGCCTTTACGTGCTGCAAAGGATGCGCACGAAACTTTAAGCGGCCCGCTTAATGCGCATTCCTCTTTCGGAAAACCGGATTCCGCTTTTCCGGATGGTGCGCTAGGGACCGCCGAAAATGCCGACGCCCTTCTTCCATGAATCGGGCGCTTCCTGCCCCGCGCCGCTCTGCGTGGGACGGCGCGGCTTGCTCACCGGGCGATGACGCACGGGCGGCACGACCTCGACTTCAGCGGGCGCGGCTTGGTCGACGACGCTGGTCGTCGTGGCGTCGGCGGGCGCCCCGTCCTCGGGCGCCGCCGGGGTTGCCGAAAGCGGCTCCGGCGGAAGTGCCGCCTCGGGGGTCGCCTCCTCGGGTGGTGCCGGTGGCGCTGAAGGTGGCTCCGGCGGAAGTGCCGCCTCGGGAGCCGCCGTACCGGGCGATGAAACAGCCGGCGGCGCGGCGGTCGAAGCCGGCGTCACAACGCCCTCGCCCTCGCTCTCGGCGTTGGGCACCGGCATGCGCATCGCATTGATCGACGGCGGCGAGGTGTCTCCTGACGGATCCGACTGGAGCTTCGGCTTGTTCGGCGATTCGCTTTCAGCCCTGGGCCTTGGCCCTTCGACCGGCTCAGCTTCAGCAGGCTCTGCCGGTGGTGGGGTAATTTCGGCGGGCGGCACGGTATCGGCCTCAGGCTCGACAACCGGAGGTGCGTCAGAATCGGGCGCGGTATCGGGAGCCGCTTGCGTCTTGCCGCTGACATCGAGCGTCTCGAGACGCTCAACGTCCTGCTGCATGAGGCGCATGGTGAGAAATTCCTCGATCGCGGCGGTATCGATCGAGGGTGCAATCTCGTTCGCCTTGTTAAGCGAGCCGGTGAAGACGAGGTTCACCGGGGGTACCGACTTATGATCGGCGCCCGTCAGCGTCATGGCCCACTCGCTATCGATCTTGAGACTCGCAAGCTCGAGATAGAAATTCACCTTGGTTGCGGCGCCGGCCGTGGAAAGCGTCGCTGGCGCAAGGCGAACCGTGCCGTTCTTCACCTCGAAGGTGAACTGGGTTGGCGGGTATTTGTAGAGGCCCTTGGTGAGGGTGTCGCGCACCGCCCGGGCCTCTGCGGCAATCTCCTCCTTGTCGACCTTGGTCGTTTTCTTGGCGGCGGTGAGAGCAACTTTGCGCAGCGACTCCGGACTCAAGGTCTGCAAGGCACCCGCGCCAAGCGACAGGCTCCCTTTTCCGTCCAACCCGGCGACGAGGCCTGGCGGGCTCAAACCCTCGCCTTGCACCGAAAAGGCAAAATCGAAGGGACCCCTGGCGAGGTCGCGGCCAAGAAGCGCCAGCGATGCCTCGTCGAGTTGGCCGCCCTTAAGCTCGGCCTTCGCGTCGAGCTCGGCGCCGGCCCCGCGCGGCCACAAACCTCCCGAGGCAGCAAACGTGCCGCCAAACAGACGGCCATCGAGATTGGTGATGGCAAGGCCCTGCTTGTCGACCTTGGCGGCAACGGTTGCGCCCAAGACCTGGAACGGCGTGCCAAGAGAAAGCGTCTTGGTGGCAACGTTGATATTGCCTTCCGCCTTGTCCAGAAGGCCGAGCGAGAAGCCACGCGAGGGCCAAATGCCAGAGGCGTCGGCGCCAATTGCGCCCAGCATTTCCTCGGTCGAGGGCGTGCGCTGCCAGGCCAC
>DATJZL010000011.1:0-7098 GCA_035499115.1 Methyloceanibacter sp.
GCCCTTGCGCTCAACCAAACCGCGTAGCCGTCCCCATCATTACGCGAGGCGCGCGCGAGGCGCCGCTCCGTGTTAGACTTTTCAACTATCGAAGGGGGCCTGAGCGATGGACCTGCTGCCGACACCTGAGGCACGCGCTGCCCTGATCGCCCGCGTCAGGGACCTCTTGCTTCAGCCCAAGGAGGAATGGCCGAAGATCGCGGCCGAGCCTGCGACGGTGGGCAGTCTCTACGCGAACTATGTGATCTACCTCGCCGCTATCCCGGTGCTTTGCACCCTGATCGGCAGCCTCGTCTTCGGCTACGGCTTCGGCGGCTTCACCTATCGTCCGTCGTTTTTCGGCGCGGTCGCCACCGCGATCCTGCAATACGCCATGCAGCTCGGCGGGGTCTATGTCTTTGCCCTGATCATCGACGCTCTCGCACCCCGCTTCGGCGGGCAGAAAGATCGCGTCAGCGCCTTCAAACTCGCCGCCTATAGCGCGACGGCAAGCTGGCTCGCAGGCGTGTTCTATCTGTTCCCCGTGCTGCATGTTCTCGCTTTGCTCGGCCTGTACAGCCTCTATTTGCTTTACACCGGCGTCCCCATCCTCATGCGCCTGCCGGCCGACCGTGCCCTATCGTTTACCGGCGCCCTCATCGTCATCGGGCTCGTCATCGGCTTGGTGGCCGGAGCGCTCGTCGCCGCCATGCTGCCTTCGCCACAGCCGGCAACCGACGGCAAGGTGGGCGGCACGATCAGCCTACCCGGCGGTGCGAGTCTCGATATGGACAAGCTCGACAAGGCCGCCAAGCAATTGGAGCAGATGTCGAAGCAGGCAGCGCAGCCCGCCGATGAGGGCGCTGCCGACGGCAAGCAGAGCTCGGGGCAGCGCGCCATCGCGCCTGACGATCTCAAGTCGCTGCTACCCGCGACCCTGTCCGGCGGTTTCCGGCGCACCGACACATCGACGGCTTCCGGCGGAGCCGCCGGCTTCGATTTCGGCAACGCCAAAGCCGTTTACGCCAAGGGCGATGCTCGCATCACGCTGTCCTTGACCGACATGGGCGCGATCGGGGCGCTTGCCGCGCTCGGTAGCGCCTTCGGTGCCAATACCAGCGAGGAGACGGCGACGTCCTACTCCAAGATGGGGCAGGTCGACGGCCGCATGACCATGGAAGAGTTCAACCGGGAAACGAGCGTCGGCAAATTTGCCGTCATCGCCGGCGACCGGGTCATGGTGGAGGCCGAAGGCTCGGGCGCCAGCATGGATGCGCTCAAATCGGCGGTCGAGTCGATCGATCTGGGTCAAGTCGAGGCCCTCGCCAAATAGGTCCGGATTTCATGCTCTGCCGCGGTCTCGCGCGTCAACCGCAACCAGCACCTTGCGCGCGGAAAGGTTTGCATTTAACCAACCCTTCGCATGAACTAGTCCCTGCGGGGCGGGTTTTGGCGTCGAACAAAGGGGGTTCTTATGGCGCGTAATCGCATTGCGCTCGTCGGCGCGGGCCAGATCGGCGGCACGATCGCCCATCTCGCCAGCATCAGGGAACTCGGCGAAATCATCCTGTTCGATGTGGTCGACGGCGTACCGCAGGGTAAGGCGCTCGACCTGTCGCAATCGGCCCCGGTCGAAGGCTATGTCCCCAAGATGCGCGGTACCAACGAATATGCCGAGCTCAAGGACGCCGATGTCGTGATCGTCACCGCCGGCGTGCCGCGCAAGCCCGGCATGAGCCGCGACGACCTCATCGAGATCAACCTCAAGGTCATGGAGCAGGTGGGGGCCGGCTTGCGCAAATATGCGCCGGAAGCCTTCGTCATCTGCGTCACCAACCCGCTCGACGCCATGGTGTGGGCGCTGCAGAAGACGAGCGGACTGCCGCGCAACAAGGTGGTCGGCATGGCCGGCGTGCTCGACGCCGCGCGTTTCCGCTTCTTCCTCGCCGAGGAATTCGACATCAGCCCCGAGGACATCGCCACGATGGTGCTCGGCGGTCATGGCGACACCATGGTGCCGCTGATCCGCTATTCCTCGGTCGCCGGCATTCCCTTGGCCGACCTCGTCAAGATGCGCTGGATCACGCAGAAGCGGCTCGATGAGATCGTGCAGCGCACGCGCGACGGCGGCGCCGAGATCGTCGGCCTGCTCAAGACGGGCTCGGCCTATTACGCGCCGGCCGCCGCCGCTCTCGAGATGGCCGAGTCCTATCTCAAGAACCAGAAGCGCGTTCTGCCTTGCGCCGCCTACCTCAACGGCGAGTACGGCGTGAAGGGCATTTATGCCGGGGTGCCGGTGATCATCAGCGCCAAGGGCGTCGAGCGCGTCATCGAGCTCGACCTGACCTCGGCCGAGAAGGACGCCTTCCTCCACTCGGTCGAAGCCGTCAAGGCGCTCGTCGAGCTCTGCCAGAGGATCGCCCCGAGCCTCGTTTCATCGAGCTGATCATAACCTCGTCCAACCTCGTCTCATGCACCCGCGATCCGGGCACCTAAGAGTGTTGCCATGAATATCCACGAATATCAGGCCAAGGATCTCCTCAAGCAGTACGGCGCACCGGTCGCCGATGGCCGCGTCGCCGCGACGCCGCAGGAAGCAAAGGCGCATGCCGAGGCGCTCGGCGGCGGCACTTTCGTGGTGAAGGCGCAGATCCACGCCGGCGGTCGCGGCAAGGGCGGCGGCATCAAGCTGGTGAAGACGCTGCACGAGCTGCATGCCGAAGCTGACCGCATGCTGGGCAAGCCGCTGGTCACGCCGCAGACCGGGCCCAGGGGCCGCGTGGTCCGCAGCGTCTATGTGGTGAAGGACGCGGCCATCGCCCGCGAGCTTTATCTCTCTCTGCTCGTCGACCGCGGCTCGGGCCGCGTCGCCTTCATCGCCTCGACCGAAGGCGGCGTCGACATCGAGAAAGTCGCCGCCGAGACGCCGGAGAAAATAGCGACGCTTTCCGTCGATCCGGCCTCCGGCTTGAGTCCCTTCCATGGCCGCGTGATCGCGTCCGCGCTCAAGCTCGACGGTGCGCTTGCCAAACAATGTGCGAGCCTCGTCGCGAGCCTGTACAAGCTGTTCATCGACAAAGATGCGAGCCTCATCGAGATCAACCCGCTGGTGGTGACGAAAGAGGGCAACCTGCTCTGCCTCGACGCCAAGATGGGTTTCGAGGACAACGCTCTGTTCCGCCATCCCGACATCGCCGCGCTTCGCGACATTCACGAGGAGGATCCCGCCGAGGTCGAAGCCTCAAAGCACGATCTCTCTTATGTGAAGCTCGACGGCACTATCGGCTGCATGGTCAACGGCGCGGGCTTGGCCATGGCAACCATGGACATCATCAAGCTCTATGGCGGCGAGCCCGCCAATTTTCTCGACGTCGGCGGTGGCGCCACCAAAGAGCGCGTCACCGAAGCCTTCAAGATCATCCTGTCGGACCCGCACGTGAAGGGCGTGCTCGTCAATATCTTCGGTGGGATCATGCGCTGCGACACCATCGCCGAAGGCATCATCGCCGCGGCGCGCGAGGTCAAGCTCGCGGTGCCCCTCGTGGTGCGCCTCGAAGGGACCAATGTCGAGCTCGGCAAGGAGCTCTTGGCGAAGTCGGGCCTTGCCATCATCCCCGCCGACGATCTCGACGACGCCGCCAAGAAGGCCGTGGCTGCCGTCGACGCCGCGGCCTGAAACTTGCCAATCCGGTCCAATACCCATGTCAGTTCTCGTCAATAAGAACACGCGCGTCATTTGCCAGGGCATTACCGGCGCGCAAGGCTCCTTCCACACCGAACAGGCGATCGCCTATGGCACGCGCATGGTCGGCGGCGTGACCCCCGGCAAGGGCGGCACCAAGCATCTCGGCCTGCCCGTCTTCGACACGGTGCGCGAGGCGGTGGCTGAGACCGATGCGGACGCGAGCGCCGTGTATGTGCCGCCTGCCTTCGCCGCCGACGCCATTCTCGAGGCGATCGACGCCGGCATCAGCCTCGTCGTGTGCATCACCGAAGGCGTCCCCGTGCTCGACATGGTCAAGGTCAAGCGCGCGCTTTCCGGCTCGGAAACGCGCCTGATTGGGCCAAACTGCCCCGGCGTCATCACGCCCGGCGAATGCAAGATCGGCATCATGCCGGGCCATATCCATAAGCCCGGCAGCGTCGGCATCGTGTCGCGCTCGGGCACCCTGACCTACGAGGCGGTCGCCCAGACCACGGCGGCGGGGCTCGGCCAGTCGACCTGCATCGGCATCGGCGGCGATCCCGTCAACGGCACGAATTTCGTCGACGCGCTCAAGCTCTTCCTCGCCGACGATGCGACCGAGGCGATCATCATGATCGGGGAGATCGGCGGCAGCGCCGAGGAGGAGGGCGCGGCCTTCCTCGCGGCCTCCAACATCAAGAAGCCGGTGGTGGGTTTTGTCGCAGGCTCGACCGCTCCGCCCGGGCGGCGCATGGGCCATGCCGGTGCTGTGATCTCAGGCGGCAAGGGCGACGCCAAGCACAAAATTGAGGCAATGCGCGACGCTGGCATCGTCGTCGCCAATTCGCCGGCAGCCCTTGGAACAACCCTTGCACGAATATTACATGAAAGGTGAGGCGGGCGCCCAACGCTCGCCTTGTTTGCCCGGCACGCCGGTGGCCTTCAAAGACCGGCAGGTTGATCTAATGACCAGACACGAACTGAACGACGTGTTTGCCAACACGTCGTTTCTCGAAGGCGCCAACGCCACCTATCTCGCAAAGCTTCACGCGCGCTACCAGGAGCAGCCGCATTCGCTCGATCCCGCGTGGCGGGAGTTCTTCGCCAGCCTCGACGACGACCCCGATAACGTTCTCGCTGAGGCGCGCGGTCCGTCCTGGGCTCCGGCTGACGGGGAGGCATTGGTGCCGGCCGCGTTGCCGCGGCTTCCCACCGATTTCGCCACCGACCAGGACGCGGTTGCTGCCGCCCGCGATTCCATCAATTTACGGCTTCTGATCCGCGCCTATCGCACGCGCGGCCATCTCGTCGCCAAGCTCGATCCGCTCGAGCTCGTCACCCGCCGCGAGCATGCCGAGCTCAAGCCTAAGACCTATGGCTTCACCAAGTCCGACTACGATCGTCCGATCTATCTCGGCGGCGCGCTCGGGCTCGAATTCGGCACCGTGCGCCAGGTCCTCGACATTCTGAGGCGCACCTATTGCGGCACCATCGGCGTCGAGTACATGCACATCTCGGACCCCGAGCAGAGGACGTGGATCCAGGACCGCATCGAAGGCCGCGAGGTGACCTTCACCCAGCGCGGGCGGCAAGCGATCCTGAAGAAGCTGATCGAAGCGGAGATCTTCGAGCGCTTCCTCGACGTGAAATACACCGGCACCAAGCGCTTCGGGCTCGACGGAGGAGAATCCATGGTGCCGGCGCTCGAGCAGATTATCAAGCGCGGCGGTCAGCTCGGCGTGAAGGAGATCGTCATGGGCATGCCCCATCGCGGGCGCCTCAACGTCCTCGCCAACGTCATGGCCAAGCCATTCCGCGCCATCTTCAACGAGTTCAGGGGGGGTAGCGCCCATCCCGACGAGGTCGAGGGCTCGGGCGATGTGAAATATCACCTCGGCGCTTCCTCCGATCGCGAGTTCGACGATAACCGCGTGCACCTGTCGTTGACCGCGAACCCCTCGCATCTCGAGATCGTCGATCCTGTGGTCCTGGGCAAGGTGCGCGCCAAGCAGGACCAGCTTCACGACAAGGAGCGCGACCAAGTTCTGCCGCTCCTTCTTCATGGCGATGCGGCCTTCGCCGGCCAAGGCGTGGTTGCCGAATGCCTCGGCCTGTCAGGCTTGCGCGGTCACCGCACCGGCGGCTCGATTCATTTCATCGTCAACAATCAGATCGGCTTCACCACGGCGCCGCGCTTCTCGCGCTCCTCGCCCTACCCTTCCGACGTCGCCAAGATGATCGATGCGCCGATCTTCCACGTGAACGGCGATGATCCCGAGGCCGTCGTTTACGTCACCAAGGTCGCCATCGAGTTCCGCCAGCGCTTCTTGAAGCCGGTGGTCATCGACATGTTCTGCTACCGCCGGCACGGTCATAACGAGGCCGACGAGCCGGCCTTCACCCAGCCTCTGATGTACCAGCGCATAGCCCAGCATCCGAGCGTGGTCGAGGTCTACTCGGATCGTCTCGTCAAGGAGGGTCTGTTCACCCGCGCCGAGATCGATCGGATGCAGACCGACTTCCGCAATTTTCTCGAGGAGGAGTTCGCGGCGGGCGAAGCCTATCGCCCGAACCGTGCCGACTGGCTCGACGGCAAATGGTCGGGCATCGGTCATGCGGAGGAAGGCGCACGGCGTGGCGTGACCGGCGTCGACCTCGAGCTTCTCAAGGAGGTGGGCCGCAAGATCACCACCATCCCCAAGACCTTTCACCCGCACAAGACCATCGCCCGCATCATGGCAGCGCGCCGCAAGATGATCGACGATGGCGCCGGGTTGGACTGGGCGACGGCGGAATCGCTCGCCTTCGCCACGCTTCTCGTCGAGGGCTATCGCGTCCGGCTGTCGGGCCAAGATACGGAGCGCGGCACCTTCTCGCAGCGGCACTCGGTGCTGATGGATCAGGAGAACGAGAAGAAATACACCCCCCTCAAGCACGTCGCGAAGGAGCAGGCCGAGTTCGAGGTGATCAACTCGATGCTCTCCGAGGAGGCCGTGCTCGGCTTCGAATATGGCTATAGCCTCGCCGAGCCGAATGCGCTCGTGCTGTGGGAAGCGCAATTCGGCGACTTCGCCAACGGCGCGCAGGTCATCATCGACCAATTCATTTCATCCGGCGAGCGGAAATGGCTCCGCATGTCCGGGCTCGTGCTCCTGCTCCCGCACGGTTACGAAGGTCAGGGACCCGAGCATTCCTCGGCGCGGCTCGAGCGCTATCTCCAGCTCTGCGCCGAGGACAATTGGCAGATCGCGAACTGCACCACCCCCGCCAATTATTTCCACGTCCTGCGCCGCCAACTGCACCGCGGCTTCCGCAAGCCGCTCGTGCTGATGACGCCGAAATCGCTGCTGCGTCACAAGCGGGTGGTGTCCAACCTTGCGCAGTTCGGTCCCGACACGAGCTTCCATCGTCTGTTATGGGACGATGCGCAGTTC
>DATJZL010000012.1:0-7360 GCA_035499115.1 Methyloceanibacter sp.
CGGCTTGCCGTCCTTGCCGAGCAACGGTCCAAGCACGGCATTGCTCAGGCCTTTAATCTCCCGCCCGTCATAGTCGAGGGTAACTCTAAGCCAGGTGCCGGCATCCGACACGGCAAGGAGCGTCGTTCCGGTGGGATCGAGGACCATCTCCGAATAGCCGCCGAAGAAGCTCGAATTGGCGAAGAGATTGAGCCCGCCCCGATAGATGAGCTTGCCAAACTGCTTCTGGTCGGGATGCTCGCGATCGAAGTCGATGGGTATGGCGGTGATCTTGACGGGCATCGCCCGGTCAGGTGCCGCCGGCGGCTTGTCGGCGAGGGCAGGGAGGATGACGAGGCTCGCGGCGCTTGCAACGAGCGCCGCGGCGAGATAGCGCGAGGCTCTGCGCGCCACGGGCCGCACGCTAATTGAGCTTCCGCCGTTTCGCCCGCGCCGCCGACGGCACTGAGCGGTGCAACTGCCGCCAGGCGAGATCCTCATCGAACAGCTCGGCAAGCTTCTCGGTCATGACGCCGGCAAGCTCCTCCGCGTCGGTGACGGTGACGGCGCGGCGGTAATAGCGGGTGACGTCATGGCCGATGCCGATGGCGAGCAGCTCGACCGACGATCTCGTCTCGATCTCGTTGATCACCTGGCGAAGATGCCGCTCCAAATATGACCCGGAGTTGACGGACAGCGTGGAATCGTCGACCGGCGCGCCGTCGGAGATCATCATCAGGATGCGGCGCTGCTCGGGTCGCGCCAGCAGCCGCGCGTGCGCCCAAGCGAGCGCTTCGCCGTCGATATTCTCCTTGAGCAGGCCCTCGCGCATCATCAGACCGAGATTGCGGCGCGATCTTCGCCATGGCGCGTCGGCAGACTTGTAGACGATATGCCGCAGGTCGTTGAGCCGCCCGGGGAGCGGCGGCTTGAGCGCGTTCAGCCAAGCCTCGCGCGAGTGACCGCCCTTCCAGGCGCGCGTGGTGAAGCCGAGGATCTCGACCTTCACGCCGCAGCGCTCCAACGTGCGGGCAAGGATGTCGGCGCAGCAGGCGGCGACCATGATCGGCCGCCCGCGCATCGAGCCGGAATTGTCGAGGAGCAGAGTCACCACCGTGTCGCGGAAGTCGGTCTCGCGCTCCTGCTTGAAGGTCAAGGGGTGCATCGGGTCGACGACGACGCGGGCGAGCCGCGCCGCGTCGATCAGACCCTCGTCGAGATCGAAATCCCAGCCGCGATTCTGCTGGGCGAGCAGCCGGCGCTGAAGCCGATTGGCGAGCCGTGCCACGGCGCCATGCAAGGCCACGAGCTGCTTGTCGAGGAAAGCGCGCAAGCGGTCGAGCTCGTCGGTATCGCACAGCTCCTCGGCGTTGACGATCTCATCATAGGCGCGGGTGAAGATCTTGTAGCCGAACGCCTCCGGGTCATCGAGCACCGACAGGTTCGGCCGCCAAGGCTCTGAGCGGCGCGGCAGATCGGAGGCGTCGGCTTCGCGGTCGAGGCGCTCGCTCGAGCCGTCCTCGTTGTCGTCGCGCGTCTCCTCGCTCAACGTCTCCTGATCGGCGCGGGCGTCCGCCGCGAGGTCGGCGCGCTGCGCGCCATCGCCGCTCTCGTCGTCTGCCTCCGCCGAGCTTTGATCGTTGTCGCTGTCCTCGCTCGATTTGTCGTCGTCGCGTTGATCGAGCTGGTCGGCAAGGTTCAGCGCGGCGAGCAGGTCGCGGGTCAGCCGGCCGAAGGCTTCCTGGTCCAACAGCATGTCCGGCATGCGGTCGAGCACCGAGCGCGCGCGGCCCTCGATCCATTGACGCCAGAGATTGACGACGGCGCGCGCCTTTGCCGGGGGAGCTTGACCGGTCAGCTTCTCGCGCACGAGGAGCCCGAGCGCATCGGGCAGCGGCGCCTCGGAGCGGTCGGCAATGTCGGCGAAGCGGCTCCGCTCGTAGCGCTGCTCCATGCGCGCGGCGAGATTGGCGGCGACGCCTTGCATGCGTTTGGCGCCGATCGCCTCGACGCGGGCCTGCTCGATCGCCTCGAACACAGAGCGCGCCTCTCCGCCTCCGGGGGCCAGGGCTTCGTGCAAGACCGGGTCATGGCAGGCAACAGATAGCGCCGCGGCGTCGGCGTGGCCGCGGATCACCGCGATCTCGGCCTTGGACGGGATGCGCGAGGGCTCTGGCAGCCGCGCCGTCTTGCCGGAGAGGCCCGGCGGCTCGCTGGTGAACAGCACCTCGATGCCGCCGTCGGCGGCGATCGCCTTCGTGGTCTGCGTTACGGCGCGCTTGAATGGATCGAGCGGCGCCTCTTTTCGCCGCGCCGTCGTCATCGTCAGCTCAAGGCCACGTTGGCGGTCGACTGCGGCAGGTCCTCGCCGAAGCAACGCTGATAGAACTCGGCGATCAGCCCGCGCTCGAGTTCGTCGCATTTGTTGAGGAAGGAGAGCGCGAACGCCGTGCCGATATCGCCGAAGATCTCGGCATTCTCGGCCCAGGTGATGACCGTGCGCGGGCTCATCACCGTGGAAAGGTCGCCGTTCATGAAGGCGTTCCGGGTCAACTCGGCGACGCGCACCATGTTCGACACCATCTTGCGCCCGGCTTCCGTGTTCCACGCCTTGGCCTTGGCGAGCACGATGTTCACCTCGTCGTCATGCGGCAGGTAATTGAGGGTAACGACGATGTTCCAGCGGTCCATCTGGCCCTGGTTGATCTGCTGGGTGCCGTGATAGAGGCCGGATGTATCGCCGAGCCCGATCGTGTTGGTGGTCGAGAACAGGCGGAAGGCGGGATGCGGCCTGATGACCTTCGACTGGTCGAGCAAAGTCAGCTTGCCGGAGACCTCGAGCACGCGCTGGATCACGAACATCACGTCGGGGCGCCCCGCATCATACTCATCGAAGCACAGCGCCGTATTGGTCTGAAGCGCATAGGGAAGAATGCCCTCGCGGAACTCGGTGATCTGCATGCCGTCGCGAATGACGATGGCATCCTTGCCGACGAGGTCGATGCGACTCACGTGGCTGTCGAGATTGATGCGCATGCACGGCCAGTTGAGCCGCGCCGCCACCTGCTCGATATGGGTCGACTTGCCGGTGCCGTGGTAGCCCTGGATCATCACGCGCCGGTTGTGCTTGAAGCCGGCGAGGATGGCGAGCGTCACCTCCGGGTTGAACTGGTAGTCGGGGTCGACGTCCGGCACGTGCGCGTCGGGCTGCGAATAGGCGGGCACTTCGAGGTCGGTGTCGATGCCGAACACCTGGCGCACGGACACCGACATGTCCGGCAAGCCGGCGGCGCGCTCAGAAGTTTGCAGGGTCATGGGTGGAGAAGCCTGTTTGGTCGCGTTGCAAAGGGGGCTCGCGTGTAGCGGAAGCCTCGGTCTTGGGGGTAGGGGCTGGCAAGCGACTGTTAGGCAAGCCCCGCCTGTTTCAGATAGTTATAGGCTTGGATCACTTCGCGCAACTTATCCTCCGAGGCGCGGTCGCCCTTGTTGTGGTCGGGGTGGAGGCGTTTAACCAACTCCTTGAAGCGCGCCTTGACGTCGGCCTTGGTGGCGGTGTCCTCGAGATTGAGCTGGCGCAGGCATTTCCGCTCTGCGCGGCGGATCGGACGCGCTTCCGCCGTTTCCGGCTTGGTCTTGGCCTCGCGCTCGGGAAACAAGCCGAAAGGATCGGAGGTGGTGAAGCGGTGGGCGAAGCCGTTGCGGCGCGCTCCGCCCTTGGTGGAGCGGCTGCGCGACCACGCGTTGACGCCGACGAACCAGGTCGGGCGGTGGCCGATCATGTCGTCCTTCTGGTGCTTGGCTACGGCCTCATCGGGAAGACCGGAGAAATAGTTATAAGACTTGTTGTACTCGCGCACATGGTCGAGGCAGAAGCGATGGTACTGGCCCTCGTGCCCGCGCCCCTTGGGCGCAGGGTAGAGACCGGGCTCCTTGCAGCCCGGCGACTCGCAACTCGGACAGGCGTCGCGCAACAGCCGGTTCTCATCCGGCTTCACGCGGAGGCGGTCGAAGAATTTCGAGTCGAGCTTCATGGAGCCCGCATTATGAGAAGCTATGGCAGTCACGACAAGATTGGCTCTTGGGACACGAACTAGGATATGGTGCTCGGTTAAAGATTTTAGGAGCAAGCGATGGGCGTTGAGGACGAGATCAAACGAAAGCTGAAACAGGCCTTCGCGCCGGAGGCGCTCGAGGTCGTCAACGACTCACATCGCCACGCCGGCCATGGCGGCTCGCCCGGAACCGGCGAGAGCCATTTCACCATCAAAGTGGTATCGCCAGTCTTCGCGGGCAAGTCGCGCGTCGAGCGCCACCGCATGGTCAATAACGTGCTCGCCGAGGAACTCGCCAGCAAGATCCACGCGCTTGCCATCACCGCGGTGGCGCCGCAGGATCGCTCGCCGACCTAGCCTCTCACGAGGCTTGGCTTGCCTTGCGTTTGGCTTTGGCGCGCTTCTTCGCCAGCGGGGTGACGCGGAGGGTCGTGATGCGGTTCCGCTGACGCCGCAAGACCTCGAAGCGGAAGCCGTGGAAGGTGAAGGCTTGGCCGGCCTCGGGGATGGTCTGCGCCTCGTGGATCACCAACCCTGCGACCGTCGTCGCTTCCTCGTCGGGGATGTCCCATTCCATGAGCCGGTTCACGTCGCGGATCGGCACCATACCGTCGACGATCACTGAGCCGTCGGCCTGCGGCTTGGCCAGAGAAGCCGCGATATCGGTCTCGTCGGTGATGTCGCCGACGATCTCCTCCATGATGTCCTCGAGGGTGACGAGGCCCATCACCTCGCCGTACTCGTCGACGACGATGGCGAAATGGGCCTTGCGCTTCAAGAAAGCGTTGAGCTGGTCCTTGAGTGTCGTGGTGTCCGGCACGAACCATGGCGGGGCGGCAATGGCGAGAATATCGATCTTGCCAATGTCGCCTTTGGAATCGCGCAACGCGCGAAGCAGGGTTTTGGCGTGCAGGACGCCGACGATCTCCTCGCGCTCGCCGCGCCACAGCGGCAGCCGGCTGTGCGAGCTTTTCAGCGCCGCATCGACGATCGCCTCGGGGGAAAGGTCGGCATCGATCGTGTCCATCTTGGTCCGATGCACCATGATGTCGGACACGGTCAGCTCACGAAGGTCGAGCACGCCGCCCAGCATGTCGCGGGTGAGCTTCACCACGCCCCCTTCCTTGTGATGCAGCTCGATCGCGCCCCTGATCTCCTCGTGCGCCGAGAGCACCTCGGCGTCGTCGCTGATGGAGAGCCCGAACAGGCGCAGCGTGTGGCGGACCAGGAACTGCATGGCGCCGGTCACCGGCGCGAGCACCGCCACCACGAAATTGACGACCGGGGCGACGGCAAGGGCCATGCGGTCGGCATTGAGGATGGCGTAGGTCTTGGGCAGCACCTCGGCGAACAGCACCACGATCACCGTCATCACGACAGTGGCGTAGGCCACGCCCTCCTTGCCGAACAGCGTCAGGAACAGGCTGGTGGCGAGGGCTGAGGCAGCTATAGTAGCGAGCGTGTTGCCGAGCAGGATGGCGCCGATGAAGCGCTCGCGGATGGTGAGCAGATAGTTCACCACCTTGGCCCGCGCGTTGCCGTCCTTTTCGAGCGCGTGCATCTTGGCGGGCGAAGCCCCGGTGAGCGCCGTCTCCGAGCCCGAGAAGAAGGCCGAGACGAGAAGCAGACCCAGGATCGCGCCGAGCGTAATTCCCAAGCCGATCGTCATTCTGTGGCGCACTCCCGGGTCAGAAACTCGGTTAGGCGCGGTACCGACACGTCATGCTCGACGAAAGCCTTGCCGATGCCGTGCGCAAGCACAAGGGCAAGCTTGCCGCCCTTCACTTTCTTGTCTTGCGCCATCAGCCGCATCAATGCCTCTGGCGCCGGCGTGCGGCCCGGGATCGCGGCGATCTTCACCGGAAGGCCGACGGCAGTAAGGTGCCGCCCGACCCGGGCGGCGTCTTCAGCCGGGCAAAGCCCGAGTTCGACCGAGAAGGTGAAGGCGAGCCGCATGCCGATCGCGATCGCCTCGCCATGCAACAAGCGGTCGGAATAGCCGGCATAAGCCTCCAGCGCGTGCCCGAAGGTGTGACCGAGATTGAGGAGTGCGCGCGTGCCCTTTTCCTCTTTCTCGTCGGCCTCGACGATGTGAGCCTTGGCGCGGGCGCTCGTCTCGACCGCATAGCGGCGCTCCGCGCCCGCCGTTGAGAACACCGCAGACCAATTCGCTTCGAGCCAGGCAAAGAACGGCGCATCGCCGAGCAGCCCGTATTTCACCACCTCGGCGTAGCCGGCGCGGAACGCGCGGGCGCTTAAGGTCGAGAGCACGGCAATGTCGGCGAGGACGAGGCTCGGCTGGTGGAAGGTCCCGATCAGGTTCTTGCCCTGATTGGTGTCGATCCCGGTCTTGCCGCCGATCGCCGAATCGACCTGGGCCAGCAGCGTGGTCGGCATCTGCACGACGCGGACTCCGCGGCGCAAGATGCTGGCGGCGAAGCCGGCCAAGTCGCCCACAACGCCGCCGCCAAAGGCGATCACGCAGTCGCCACGTTCGACGCCGAGCTCGAGCAAGCGCTCGCAAAGCGAAGCAAGCACGGCGAAGCACTTGCTGGTCTCACCAGGCTCGACCACTACCTCTCCGAGCAGAAGGCCCTGCTCGGCGAGACTTGCCTTGAGGGCTGGAAGATACAGCGCGGCCACGTTGGCGTCAGTCACGATCGCCGCGCGCGCCCCTTTCACGGCGGCAGCGATCCGCCGCCCTGACGAGGCGAGCAGGTTCTCGCCGATGACGACGGCATAGCTCCGCCCGGGAAGTGTCACCTCGATGATCGTCTCACCCTCGCGGGTGGCGAGAGCGGTCGCGCCGTCGCGCATTGTTCACACCTTCTTGCAGCCTTGGGCCTTGGCCCGCTCGTTCTTGCAGCCGAGCTTGGCGGCGAGGGCGTCGATCACGGCGGTCACGATGACCTCGTGAGGAACGTCGCGGCTCTCGACCGTCACGTCGGCCTCGGCATAGATGGGATAGCGCTCGGCCATCAGCGTCTTCATCACCGTTTCGGGCTCGCACCCGGAAAGCAACGGCCTGTTGTCACGCCGGCCCACGCGCTTCAACAGCACGCGGAGCTCGGCCTTGAGCCAGATCGAGATGCCATGCGCCTTGATGTTGGCCCGCGTGTCGGCACTCATATAAGCGCCGCCGCCGGTGGCAAGCACTTGCGGGCCGCCTTCGAGCAGGCGGGCGATGACCTTGCGCTCGCCCTGGCGGAAATAAGCTTCGCCATGCTCGGCAAAGATCTCGGGAATGCTTTGGCCGGCGGCGATCTCGATCTCGGTGTCGGCGTCGATGAAAGGCAGCTCCAGCCGGTTCGCGAGCCGCCGGCCGACCG
>DATJZL010000013.1:0-2131 GCA_035499115.1 Methyloceanibacter sp.
TCGCGGCGCTGGTTGTCGCCCGGGGCATTGCCGGCACCCTCATTGGCACCCGCGCCAACGTCCGGCTCGCCACCCACAGACGAGCTCTTGCCGTCACCTTCGCGAGCGTGGTGATCGGCGTGGGGCTTTACGTCGTTGCGAGCGGGGTCACGAAACTCTTCGCCTCTGGCTAGGCGCTTCCGCGGCCACCCAATATCGCCAAGCCGTTGGATTTTCCCCCGTTGCAGATTGCGCCGTGAAGCCTAAGCTCCAAGCCTTGGGTGTTGCTGGCGCGCCCGGACGACATGTGGTAGAGCCAGCCAAACGGTGAGAGGCCTGCCTCGCGCATTGGCAAACGAGGAACGCGCCCTCCGCCAGGGTGGGACGGTGTTGAGCTCAAGGAGCGGTAGTCATGACGGCAAGTGATGCGCGGCGTGCCGAGGCGCGCGGAAGCGGCTTTTTCACTAGGCATCTGGAAGACGCAGACCCCGAAGTCTGGAGCGCGATCGAGCACGAGGCCGAGCGCCAGCAGAACGAGATCGAGCTGATCGCCTCGGAGAACATCGTCTCTCAGGCCGTGCTCGATGCCGCTGGCACGCTGCTCACCAACAAATATGCCGAGGGCTATCCCGGCAAGCGTTATTACGGCGGTTGCCAATATGTCGACGTGGTCGAGCAGCTCGCCATCGACCGCGCCAAGCGCCTGTTCAACTGCGCCTTCGCCAATGTCCAGCCTCACTCGGGCAGCCAGGCGAACCAGTCCGTCATGCTCGCCCTGTTGAAGCCCGGCGACACCATCATGGGCTTGAGCCTCGCCGCCGGCGGCCATCTCACCCACGGCGCACCGCCGAACCTCTCGGGCAAGTGGTTCAATGCCGTCCAATATGGCGTCAGGCCCGACACCCATCTCATCGACTATGACGAGGTCGAGAAACTCGCGCGCGAGCACAAGCCGGCGATGATCATCACCGGCGGCTCGGCCTATCCGCGCACCATCGACTTCAAGCGCTTCCGCGAGATCGCCGACAAGGTTGGCGCTTATTTCATGGTCGACATGGCGCATTTCGCCGGGCTCGTCGCCGCTGGCCTTCATCCGAGCCCGCTGCCGCACGCACACATCGTCACCACCACGACGCACAAGACCTTGCGCGGACCCCGCGCCGGCATGGTGCTGTCGAACGATGAGGAGATCGGCAAGAAGATCAACTCCGCCGTGTTCCCCGGGCTTCAGGGCGGACCTCTGATGCATATCATCGCCGCCAAGGCCGTCGCTTTCGGCGAGGCGCTCAAGCCCGATTACAAGCTCTACATCAAGGGCGTCATCGACAACGCCAAGGCTCTCGGCGAGACGCTGGTCAAGGGCGGCGTCGCGCTCGTCTCCGGCGGCACCGACACCCATGTGATGCTGGTTGACTTGCGGCCCAAGAAGCTGACCGGCAAGGCCGCTGAGGTCGCGCTTGGTCGCGCCAACATCACCTGCAACAAGAACGGCGTGCCGTTCGATCCGGAGAAGCCGATGGTGACCTCTGGCATCAGGCTTGGCTCCCCGGCTGGCACCACCCGCGGCTTCGGCATCGCCGAGTTTCAGCAGATCGGCGGCATGATCATCGAGGTTCTCGACGGTCTCGCCGCTCATGGCGATGCGGGCAACGGGAAGGTCGAGGCGAGCGTCAAGGAGCGCGCGATCGAACTTTGCGAGCGCTACCCCATCTACCGCTAAGCGTCCTACGTGGCGGTGAAACAAGGGAGGGCGGTCGCTCATGCGATGCCCCTATTGCGGCAGCACCAACACGCAAGTGAAGGACTCGCGGCCGAGCGAGGATCACAGCACGATCAGGCGCCGCCGCGTCTGTGCCGATTGCGGCGGCCGCTTCACCACCTTCGAGCGCGTGCAGCTGCGGGAGCTCACCGTCGTCAAGCGGAGCGGCAGACGAATGCCGTTCGACCGCGACAAGCTGATGCGCTCGGTGCAGATCGCGCTCAGGAAGCGTCCGGTTGACCCCGAGCGCGTCGAGCGCATGGTTAGCGGCATCGTGCGCCGGCTCGAGAATACGGGCGAGAACGACATCCAGTCGGAGACCATCGGCCGGCTCGTGATGGAGGCCCTGAAAGGCCTCGACGACGTGGCCTATGTGCGCTTCGCCTCGGTCTA
>DATJZL010000014.1:0-4959 GCA_035499115.1 Methyloceanibacter sp.
CCTGATCGCGTCGTACATGGCCTCGCCGCCCGTCGTGGTCCCGCCCGGGCTATTGATGTCGAGGATCACCGCCTTGACCTGGTCGGACTTGCCGACCTTGTCGAACAGCTCGCTCATCTTGCGATCGTCGGTGATGATGCCGGAGACATCGATGCGGGCGATGTGGGGCAAGAGGCCGGCAGAGCTGGCGAAGTTCTTGTCGCCGAGCAAGAGCGCTCCGAAAAAGAGGAGCGCGAACAAAACGGCCGCGATGCGCCAAGCGGTGAGCCGCCGCTTGAGGCGGCGGCGGTCAATCACGCTGACGGCGTCGAGAACCATGATTCCTCGCTCACGGAGCCGAGCACTCTAAGGGGTGCCGAGCCGGGGCGCCGCGAGAGGCGACGCCTTCGCTCTACTCGTCCGCGTCCTGCTCGGCGTCGGCATCGTCTTTGGCGGCGCGCTTTCGCTTCGGCTTGGCTGGCGTCTCCTCGCCCTCCTCGCCTTTGGCTTTGTTCAACGCAGCACCGAGAATGTCGCCGAGCGACGCGCCGGAATCGGTCGAGCCGTATTGCGCGACGGCCTCTTTTTCCTCGGCGATCTCGAGCGCCTTGATCGACACCGAGACCTTGCGCGCCTTGGGATCGACCTGCGTCACCACCGCGTCGAACTTCTCGCCGACGCCGAAGCGGTCGGGCCTCTGCTCAGAGCGGTCACGCGACAGGTCAGACCTCCTGACGAAGCTGGTGAGGTCATGGTCGATGAGCTTCACGTCGATGCCGTTGTCCTTCACCTGAAGCACCTCGCAGGTGACGCGCATGCCCTTCTTGAGCTTGGCGGACGGCGCGCCGGAGGCGAACGGGTCGGCGGTGAGCTGCTTGATGCCGAGGCTGATGCGCTCCTTCTCGGAGTCCGCCTCGAGCACCACGGCCTTGGCCGTGTCGCCCTTCTTATAGTCCTTGAGGGCTTCCTCGCCGGGCTTGGTCCAGTCGAGGTCGGACAGATGCACCATGCCGTCGATGCTGCCATCGAGACCGATGAACAAGCCGAACTCGGTGATGTTGCGAATCTGACCTTCGATGACGGAGCCCGGCGGATGATTGTTGGCGAAGGCGACCCACGGATTCTCCTGGGTCTGCTTCAGGCCGAGAGAGATGCGGCGCTTGTCGGGGTCGACCTCGAGCACCTGCACCTCGACCTCCTGGCTGGTCGAGATGATCTTGCCGGGATGGATGTTCTTCTTGGTCCAGCTCATCTCCGAGACGTGGATCAGGCCTTCGACGCCGGGCTCGAGCTCGACGAAGGCCCCGTAGTCGGTGATATTGGTGACAGTGCCCTTGAACCGCGAGCCGACCGGGTATTTGGCGGCGATGTTCTGCCAGGGGTCGGCCTCGAGCTGCTTGATGCCGAGGCTGATGCGCTGGGTCTCGGGGTTGATGCGGATGATCTGCACCTTCACCGTATCGCCGACATTGACGATCTCGCTCGGATGATTGACGCGTCTCCATGCCATGTCGGTGACATGCAGGAGGCCGTCGATGCCGCCGAGATCGATGAACGCGCCGTAGTCGGTGATGTTCTTGACCACGCCGTCGATGACCTGGCCCTCCTCGAGGCGGGCGACGATCTCGCTCCGCTTCTCGGCTCTTGTCTCCTCGAGCACCGAACGGCGGGAGACGACGATATTGCCGCGGCGGCGATCCATCTTCAGGATCTGGAACGGCTGCGGCACGTTCATCAGCGGGCCTACGTCGCGGATCGGGCGGATGTCCACCTGGCTTCCGGGCAGAAAGGCCACGGCGCCGTCAAGATCGACAGTGAAGCCGCCTTTGACGCGATTGAAGATCACGCCCTCGACGCGCTCGTTCGCCTTGTATTTCTCCTCGAGCCTGGTCCAGCTCTCCTCGCGGCGCGCCTTCTCGCGCGACAGCACGGCTTCGCCGGCAGAATTCTCCACACGCTCGAGATAGACGTCGACCTCGTCGCCGACCGACAGATCGTGCGCCCGACCCGATATGCCGAATTCCTTGAGGGGGATGCGGCCTTCGGTCTTGAGACCGACATCGATAACCGCAACGTCCTTCTCGATGGCGACCACGGTGCCCTTGACGACACTGCCTTCCTGGAGCGCCGTACCGGTCAGCGACTCCTCAAGAAGAGCTGCGAACTCATCGCGGCTCGGATGGCTTACGCTAGTCTGCGGCTCGGTCATCTAGGCTCCTACTCGTCGTCCCATCATAACTACGCTCCTCCTCGGGCCTCGGAGAGGCCACAACCAGATCTGTTTACCACGGAAGCGGTCACAAGCCCGGCTCGTAGCGGCCCGTTCACGGCCACTCGCGCCTCCGCTTGCTCGCCCGCGGAAAACCTCGAAAAGTTGGGCGCCAATGCAAAATGGGCAGGTGCCTCAAACGGCCTGCCCGGCATGGCCCATCGCAGCATCAATAAGGTCGATGGCTGCCCTGAACGCGGCGTCTATATCCAAATTCGTCGTGTCGAGCAAGACTGCGTCTTCCGCCATGCGCAGCGGCGCCGCGGCGCGGTTCCTGTCGCGCTCGTCGCGCCGCCTGATATCGGCAAGCACTTCGGCCTCCGCGATAGGGCTTCCGTTCTGCTTTAGCTCGAGAAAGCGGCGTCGCGCGCGCTCCTCGGAGGCGGCGGTCACGAACAGCTTCACGTCGGCGTCGGGGCAAATGACCGTGCCGATATCGCGGCCGTCGAGCACGGCGCCCTCTGGCCGGCGGGCAAAGGCCCGCTGATAGGCGAGCAGCACCTCGCGCACCTCGGGATGACGGGCGACCACTGAGGCCGACTCGCCAAGCTCTTGGGCCCGCAAGTGCGGGTCCGAGAACGAGGCAGGGTCGAGGGCGCGGGCTGCGGCGGCGGCGGCGGCGCGATCGGCCGGGTCGCCGCCCTGTGCCAGCGTATCGCGGGCCACGGCGCGGTAGAGCGTGCCGGTATCGAGATGAGCGAGACCGTAATAGGCGGCGACGCGCTTGCCGAGAGTGCCCTTGCCGGACGCGGCGGGACCATCGATGGCAATGATCATGCGGCGCCCTTTGCGCGGGCGATGCCGGCGCGGATCAGCTCGGCGGCCTCGCTCGGCTCGGCCCAGCGTTGCAGTTTCGCCCATTTGCCCTTCTCGAGATCCTTATAATGCTCGAAAAAGTGGGCGATCTGCTCGATCACGATCTCAGGCAGATCGCGATAGCTGCCGACGCGCTTATAGAAGGGATGCAGCTTGTCGGTGGGGACGGCGATGATCTTCTCATCGATCCCCTTCTCGTCCTCCATGAGGAGAGCGCCGATCGGCCGGACGCGAACCACGACGCCGGGCGCCACCGGGGTCGGCGAGACGACTAGGCAATCGACCGGATCGCCGTCCTCGGACAGCGTGTGGGGGATGAACCCGTAATTCGCCGGATAGAACATCGCGGTATGCAGGAAGCGGTCGACGAACATGGCGCCCGATTTCTTGTCGAGCTCATATTTGACCGGCGCACCGCCCTGCGGAATCTCGATGATGACGTTGACCTCGTGCGGAGGATTGTCGCCGACCGGTATGCTTGCAATATCCATGACGAGATGCCCTCAAAATGATCGTTGCATGGCGTGCTTAAGAGAACGTGGCGCCTAGCTTCGTCATCAGCGCGCGAAAATCGGGAAAGCTCGTCGCGATCATCGTCGTGTCGTCGACGGTGACCGGCTCACGCGCGCCAAGCCCAAGCGTAAGAAAGGCCATGGCGATGCGATGGTCCATATGCGTCGCGACTAGGCCGCCGCCTTTGACCCCGCCTTTTCCATAGACGATCAGGTCGTCACCCTCGACACGGGCCTCGACCCCGCAGGCCTTGAGCCCGGCCTCGGTCGCGGCGAGGCGGTCGCTCTCCTTCACCTTGAGCTCCGACAGACCTTCCATGCGCGTCTCTCCTTCCGCGAAGGCCGCGAGGCAGGCGAGCATCGGATACTCGTCGATCATCGCGGGCGCACGTTCGGCCGGCACGCGCACTCCCGTGAGCCCGCTCGCCCTGACGCGGAGATCGGCGGCCGGCTCACCGCCTTCATGACGGAGGTCGACGAGCTCGATGCTTCCGCCCATCTCCCGCACCGTCTCGACGAAGCCGCTCCTGGTCGGGTTCATCAGCACGCCTTCGATGGTGATGTCGGAGCCCTCCACGATCAGCCCAGCGGCGATGAGGAAGGCGGCGGAGCTCGGATCGCCCGGCACGGCAATCGTCGTGCCATGAAGCTCGGCATCGCCGCAAATGGTGACGGCCCTGCCCTCGCCCCGCTCCTCGGCGATAAGCTCGGCCCCAAAATAGCCCAGCATGCGCTCGGTGTGGTCGCGCGTGGGCAAAGGCTCGATCACGGTGGTGCGGCCTGGTGCCTGCATGCCGGCGAGAAGGATGGCCGACTTCACTTGCGCCGACGGCACCGGCAGCTGGTAGACGATGGGGATGAGATCCTCGGTGCCGCGTATCTTGAGCGGCAGAGTGGTCCGTGCGTCCTCGACCTCAAGTCCCATCAGATTGAGCGGCTGGAGCACCCGACCCATCGGCCTTCGGCACAACGATGCATCGCCCGTGAACTCGGCCTCGATGGGATTGCCGGCTAAGGCACCCAACATCAGGCGGCTGCCCGTTCCGGAATTGCCGAAGTCGAGCGGCAGGTGCGGCGAAAGCAGTCCGCCGACGCCCTGACCGGTCACCTCGACCGTCCTATTGGAGCGTCTCACCTCGGCGCCGAGAGCGGCAACAGCCTTGGCCGTCGCCGTCACGTCCTCCGCCTCGAGCAGCCCGGTGATGCGGGTTCGCCCAGTGGCCAGCGCGCCTAGGATCAAGGCGCGATGGGAAATCGACTTGTCGCCCGGCACGCGCGCCCGCCCGGAAAGGCGTGGCGAGCGGGTTGCGGTCAAGGACTGTGGCATAGGCTCTCTTTTTTCGCGTATTTGCGCGCTCGATTAGCTTTTGACAGCACAGGTCC
>DATJZL010000015.1:0-2506 GCA_035499115.1 Methyloceanibacter sp.
CGCCGAGGCTGCCCTTGGTGGCGGCGTCTACGAGTACGAACCCGACGAGGCCGAGATCCTGAGCGAGCTTCTGCCGCTCAACATCACCGTGCAGATCTTCAAGGCGCTACTCGAGAACGGGGCCTCGTTCTACGGCGCGCAGATGTCGGCGATGGACAATGCCACCCGCAACGCCGGCGACATGATCGGTCGGTTGACGCTCAGATACAACCGCACCCGCCAAGCCATGATCACCAAGGAGCTGATCGAGATCATTTCCGGCGCGGAAGCCGTATAGTCATTCGTGAGATATTGAGGAACGAGAGATGGCAAAGAAGTCCCCCGTAATCGCCGAGACCAAGAAGCAGCAGGCGAAGGTCGCCGCCTATGAAGGCTCGATGGGCCATGTGCGCCAGGTCATGGGCGCCGTGGTCGACGTGCAGTTCGACGAAAAGTTGCCCGAGATCCTGAACGCGCTCGAGACACAGAATCACGGCAACCGCCTCGTGCTCGAAGTTGCCCAGCATCTCGGCGAGAACACCGTGCGCACCGTCGCCATGGATTCGACCGAAGGTCTGGTGCGCGGTCAGGAGGTGGTCGACACCGGCCAGCCGATCGCCGTCCCGGTGGGCGACGAGACCTTGGGTCGCATCATGAACGTGATTGGCGAGGCGGTCGACGAGGCCGGTCCCATCAAGACCGCCGAGAAGCGGCCGATCCACGCGCCCGCTCCCTCCTATGTCGATCAATCCACCGAGGCGGAGATCCTCGTCACCGGCATCAAGGTGGTTGACCTGCTCGCGCCTTACGCCAAGGGCGGCAAGATCGGCCTGTTCGGCGGCGCCGGCGTCGGCAAGACGGTGCTGATCATGGAGCTCATCAACAACGTCGCCAAGGCGCATGGCGGCTACTCGGTGTTTGCCGGCGTGGGTGAGCGCACGCGCGAAGGCAATGACCTCTACCACGAGATGATCGATTCGGGCGTGAACAAGGACCCGCGCAAGGGCTCGGTGGAAGGCTCGAAATGCGCTCTCGTGTATGGCCAGATGAACGAGCCTCCCGGCGCCCGCGCCCGCGTCGGCCTCTCTGGGCTCACCGTCGCCGAATATTTCCGCGACCAGGGTCAGGACGTGCTGTTCTTCGTGGACAACATCTTCCGCTTCACCCAAGCGGGTTCCGAGGTGTCGGCGCTTCTTGGCCGTATCCCTTCGGCGGTGGGTTATCAGCCGACGCTCGCCACCGACATGGGCGCGCTGCAGGAGCGCATCACCACCACGCAGAAGGGCTCGATCACCTCGGTGCAGGCGATCTACGTGCCGGCCGACGATCTGACCGACCCGGCGCCCGCCACCTCCTTCGCCCATCTCGATGCCACGACCGTGCTGGCGCGCGGGATCGCCGAGAAGGGCATCTATCCCGCCGTGGACCCGCTCGATTCCACCTCGCGCATGCTCTCGCCCCTCATCGTCGGCGAGGAGCACTATGCCGTGGCGCGCCGCGTGCAGCAGATCCTCCAGCGCTACAAGGCGCTCCAGGACAACATCGCCATTCTCGGCATGGACGAGCTTTCGGAAGAGGACAAGGTGACGGTCGCGCGCGCGCGCAAGATCGAGCGCTTCCTGTCGCAGCCCTTCCACGTGGCCGAGGTGTTCACCGGCTCGCCCGGCGTGTTCGTCGATCTCGCCGACACCATCAAGGGCTTCAAGGGTCTGTGCGACGGCGAGTATGACCACCTGCCCGAGGCGGCCTTCTATATGGTCGGCACCATCGAGGAAGCCGTGGCCAAGGCCGAGAAGCTAGCCGCCGAGGCTGCTTAATATGGATCGGACGCAGGTGTCAGTAATTGGAACCAGGCGCTGCCGCTTGCTCTCCCCTCCCCCCTTGCGGGGGAGGGATAGGGAGGGGGGTAAACGGCAGGCTCGGACTCTGTCGCTTACCCCCCTCCCGCCAGCGCGCAAGCGCGCTGTCGACCTCCCCCTCAACGGGGGAGGTGAAGCGCGGAGGTCCCGCAATGCCTGACCCATTCAAGTTCGAGCTGGTCTCGCCTGAGCGGCTGCTTGTTTCGGGCAACGTCGAGCAGGTCATCGTGCCGGGCTCCGAGGGCGAGATGACCGTGCTCGCCCATCATGCGCCGCTGCTGACGACGCTCAGGCCCGGGCTGCTCGATATCGGCTTTCCCGGCGGCGGCGAGCATCAGCGCTATTTCGTGCGCGGCGGCTTCGCCGAGGTCTCGCCCGCGGGCCTCACCGTTCTGGCCGAGACGGCCATCGACCTCATGGAGCTCGATGCCGCCCAGTTTGCTCAGGCCGTCAAGGACGGCGAGGAGGACGTGGCCGACGCGACCGACGACGCGATCCGCGACCGCGCCCAGACCAAGCTCGACCACCTCCGCCAAGTCCAAGCCGCGCTCAACCTCTAGCGTTCAGTCCACACAATTCCAAAAGCTAAGACCTAATGACCGCCATGGTGCGCCGGCGATCTTCCGGACTCTGCGGAGACGCCATCAACTGTACGTACTCGTCAGTTG
>DATJZL010000016.1:0-2293 GCA_035499115.1 Methyloceanibacter sp.
GGGACCTTGCGAGCTATGAGGTCGAGCAGATCAGGCAAAGCCTCGAGAACGCGGCGACCCTCTATTCCGGGATCCCTGCCGACTATGTCGGGGCGACGGTCGACCCGATCAAAGAGATCGGCGCGGCGGTCAAGGCCAAAGACGATACGCGATTCACCAAAGCCTACGGCGCGCTGACCTCAGCCTGCAACGCCTGCCACCAGGGCATCGCCCGCGGCTTCATCGTGATCCAGGTGCCCGGCACCTCGCCTTTCAGCGACCAGTCCTTCGCGCCTCCCAAGCAGTGATGCAGGAGTCACGTCGCGGCGGGGCGATGGGCTTCAGACCGTCCCGCTCTGTCTGGCTCGGCCTCGTCCTCATCCTCGTTGGGGCAGGTAGCGCCATAGCGTTCCCGCGCATCTACCGCACCGCCCTGCTCGGCTCCGGCTACATGGCGCAGACTCTGTGCGAAGGGATATTCATCTCCGACCGCGACCCGAAATCGCTGCTCGACGAGGATTTGACCGGCAAGGGCCTCGAGCTGCTCGTCCTCTTCCAGCCTAAGATCGATCTGAAGGCGAAGAGCGTGAGCGCCTCGGCGTTTGGGATCGGCCGGCAGAAGGCGATTTTCCGCGACGGGCTCGGCTGCACCCTCCTCGACGGGCGCTCAGAGGCCGAGCTTAAGGAGGAAGCCGCGAGCCTCCCTCCCCTGCCCGACCCTCCAAACAAAACCGCGCTTTGGCCGGAGGGTGAGAGGGTCGAGCTCGGCGCCTTGCCCAAAGGGATTGACGGCGCGGCGCTCGAGCAGGCTATCGATAACGTCTTCGCCGAACCCGATCCATCCCATCCGCGCCGCACCAGGGCGCTCGTCGTGGTGCAGGGCGGCCGCATCGTCGCCGAGCGCTACGCGCCTGGCTTCAATGCCGCCATGCCGCTGATCGGTTGGTCGATCAGCAAGAGCGCCGTGAATGCGCTGATCGGTCTTCGCGTGAAGGACGGCAAGCTTGCGCTCACCGATACGGCGCTGATGCCCGAATGGCGCGATCAAGGCGACCCGCGACGGGCCATCACCGTCGATGAGCTGATGCGCATGACGAGCGGTCTCACCTTCGACGAGAGCTACGGCGACACTGACAGCGACGTCGCTCAGATGCTGTTCGTTAAAGGCGACAAAGCGGGTTTCGCCGCCGACAAGCCGCTCGCCTTTCCACCTGACACGCATTGGGCCTATTCGAGCGGCACGACCACGATCCTCGCCGGCGTTCTACGCCAGAGCTTCAACGACGAGCGCGACTATCTCCGCTATCCGGAAGAGCGCCTGTTCGGTGCGCTCGGCATGAGAAGCGCCGTGCTCGAGCCGGATGCCTCAGGCATCTTCGCCGCCTCGTCTTTCCTCTATGCCACGGCACGCGACTTCGCGCGGCTCGGCCTCTTCTTCCTGCATGACGGGGTGTGGGAGGGAACGCGCATCCTTCCCGCGGGCTGGGTCGCTTACGCCCTTACGCCCACGACGCTCTCGCCGGACGGCGAGTATGGCGCGCATGTCTGGCTGAGGCTTCCGGAATCTGGTGGAGGCGGCGAGCCGCCGATGCCGGAGGACGCCTATTACATGCTCGGCCACGACGATCAGGTCGTGGCGGTCGTCCCCTCACGCGACCTCGTCATCGTGCGGCTCGGGCTAACGCGGGAAGACGGCGATTGGGACAGCGCGCGCGAGCTTGCGCCGATCGTGAGCGCATTTCCGCTCACCGCACGATAAGCGAGGCGACCCGGCCGCACGTCGCATTGCACGACAAGCGGCCGGGCCGAAATCTCTGTCGCTACTGTTGAGCCGGCGGCGGGGTCTGGGCTGGAGGCGTGGCAGCTGGCGGCGTCTCAGGCGGCGTCGCGGGAGCAGCGGCGGGTGGCGTCGCCTCCTCCTTTTTCTCGCCGCAGCTATTGGCCGACAGGCCGACGAGCGCGATCGCGGCAATCGCTGTCGCGAAAAGAACTCTTCTCATGGTCATCTCCTCTGTTGGGGCTCAGCTTCCGCCAGGCGCGAAGGCGAGGGCCTCGATGTTACGCGAAACGAATGGCCTCTACCTTATCTACGCGGCTTATGCACCCCTTGATGACGATGTTCGGGACAATCCCCATCGACATTAACTCTCGGACGCGCGGTTTGGTTCGGCTGAAAAAGGGCGCATACGTCTCAACGACAGGCATTGGGGGTTGACGAATCCATAACTCACGAGTTATGAATTTATCATGCCGACCGCTCCAAACGAGCTTTTCACTGCCCTGGCCGACCCGACCCGAAGGACGCTTTTCGAGC
>DATJZL010000017.1:0-4194 GCA_035499115.1 Methyloceanibacter sp.
TGGCTATGCCGAGTTCCGCTTCATCGCACCCGTCTATCCGGGCGACACGCTCGCCTCGGTGTCGAAGGTGATCGGTGTGAAGGAGAACTCCAACAAGAAGAGCGGCACGGTCTATGTGCGCTCGACCGGCAAGAACCAACGCGGCCAGCCGGTGCTCTCTTACGCTCGCTGGGTTATGGTCAATAAGCGCGACGTGAATGCGCCGGCGCCCAATCCCGTGGTGCCCGACCTTGCCGCGAACGTCGAGCCTTCGACGCTTGGTGCAGCTTTGCCGCCGCTCGACCTCGCCGACTATGACTATGCGCTTGCCGGCTCACCGAAACGCTGGGGCGACTACAAGGTCGGCGAGAAGATCGACCATATCGACGGCCAGACCATCGAAGAGGCCGAGCACCAGCTCGCCACCCGCCTGTTCCAGAACACCGCGCGCGTGCATTTCAACCAGCACGTCGAGGGTAAGGGCCGCTTCGGCCGCCGCCTTGTCTATGGCGGCCATATCATCTCGATCGCGCGCAGCTTGAGCTTCAACGGCCTCGCCAACGCGTTCCACATATTGGGGCTGAACGGCGCGCGCCACGTGGCGCCGTCCTTCGCCGGTGACACGATCTATGCCTGGAGCGAAGTGCTCGACAAAGCCGAGCTCCCCGGGCGCTCCGACATGGGCGCGCTCCGCTTGCGCACCTTCGCCGTCAAGGATCGGTCTTGCGCCGAGTTCCCGGGGCTCAAGGCAGACGGCAGCCATGAGGATGGCGTCGTCCTCGACATGGACTATTGGGTCGCTCTGCCCCGCTAGAGGACATCGATGGCACGGACGGCACGTCTGCTCGGAGCCTGGCTCGCCACGGTCATTCTGCTAGCGGCGCCGGCACGCGCCGAAGTCGCGTCCAATGCACAAAGAGCATCGGCTGTTCTGAAGGACGCGTCCGGCAAGGAGGTGGGGAGAGCCGTCTTCACGGCGACGCCGAGCGGCGCGCTTCTGAACCTCACTCTCACCGCCGCACAGCCCGGCGTGCCTGCGCTTCACATCCATGCCGTCGGCAGATGCGATCCGCCCGACTTCAAGTCTGCCGGCACCGACTTCAATCCCGACCAGACCAAGCACGGCATCATGAATCCTGAAGGGCCGCATGCCGGCGATCTGCCGAACATCCATGTTCCCGCCGACGGCAAGCTCGAGGTCGAGTTCCTCAATCCCGTCGTGACCATCAGCCGGGAGGCGGCGTTGCTCGACGCCGATGGCACCTCCATCGTCATCCACGCCAACGCCGATGACTACAAGACCGACCCCGACGGTAATTCGGGGCCGGGCATCGCCTGCGGCGTCATTACGCGCTAGCTAGAGTGCCAAGACAAGAGCCGCGATGGTCTTTCCAGGTTCACCGCGCCTCTTACTGTGTATTCGGTCGATCTTGGCCGGATTAGCTCTTGCACCAAGCGATGAAGGTCTTGGACTTCTTGCAGCTCATATCGAGACACTGGCGCTTCTGGCAGCACCAGCGCAATCCGACGCCATCCCACCTCAAGGAATAACCGAGGCCCAAACCCTTGCACTGTTGCTCGTAAGTCGCCGCCGCCGCCGGGCTTGACTCAAATATCAGCATAATGCTCAAGACGAAGAACCCGGCAACGAGTAATGATCCAAAAATCGCCCCTGTTCGCATTGGACGTATCCTCTCGAGGTTTGCGGCTCGGCACGCACCAACAATAAAGGAACCGAGGGTACGCGGTCAAATTGAGAAGAAAGTCTTGACCCGGTTGTCGCAGTACAGGTCGGCCGCACTCTGTGGACTTACGCCCCCTTTGAATCCGCTTCGATTGCCCCCGGGGCGCTTCTTGCGTTATGAAGGCCTGAAAGCCTGGGCAATAAGCAGACAAACCATGGACAACGCCAAGTTGACGGCGAACCGGCCGCTCTCCCCGCATTTGCAGATTTACCGGCCGATGTTGACGATGATGATGTCCATCGCGCATCGCATTTCAGGCGCCGCCAACGCGATCGGCTTCCTGCTGCTTGCCTGGTGGCTCGTAGCCATTGCCTCCGGACCTGAGGCCTATGCCACGGTCGAGCACTTCTTCTCGAGCCTCATTGGCCGCACGCTCCTTTTCCTGTTCAGCTGGTCGCTCATCCATCACATGCTTGGCGGCATCCGCCACCTGATCTGGGACACCGGCCGCGCGCTGGACAAGACGAGCATCGAGGTCATGGCCTGGCTCACCATCATCAGCTCGACGGCGCTGACCATCCTCATCTGGGTCGCGGGCTACGCCCTCCGAGGGGGAAGCTAGACATGACGACACCTCTCAAACGGGTGCGCGGCCTGGGCGCCGCTCATCGCGGCACCGAGACCTTCTGGCGCCAGAGGGTGACGGCCGTCGCCAACATCCCTCTCGTCATCTTCCTCATCCTCGCCATCGTGAGCCATATCGGCTCGAGCTATGGCGAGGTGAAGGCCTATCTCGCCTCGCCCATCGTCGCCGTGGTCATGCTGGCGCTCGTCGTGTCGGCCGCCACCCATCTCCGCATCGGGCTTAAAGAGATCATCGAGGATTACGTGCACGGCGAAGGTGCCAAGGTCGTCGCCATCCTGCTCGCCACCTTCTTCGCTTACGGCGTCGCGCTTGCCGCGTTGCTCGCCATCGTCAAGATCAGTCTCGGAGCCTGAGTATCAATGCCGCAAGACGCAACGCCACCCGACAATGCGCCGAAAGTGAACGGCCGCGCCTACCCGATTCAAGACCACGCCTATGACGTGGTGGTGGTCGGCGCAGGCGGCTCAGGCTTGCGCGCGGTGGTCGGCGCGAGCGAGGCGGGACTGCGCACTGCCTGCATCACCAAGGTGTTTCCCACCCGCTCGCACACCGTGGCGGCGCAAGGCGGCATCGCCGCAGCGCTCGGCAACATGGGCCCCGACGACTGGCGCTGGCACATGTATGACACGGTCAAGGGCTCAGACTGGCTCGGCGACCAGGACGCCATCGAATATCTCTGCCGCAACGCGCCGCAAGCGGTCTACGAGCTCGAGCATTGGGGCGTGCCCTTTTCGCGCACCGAGGACGGCAAGATCCTCCAGCGGGCCTTCGGCGGCATGACCATGGATTTCGGCAAGGGCCCGGCGAAGCGCACCTGCGCCGCCGCCGACCGCACCGGCCACGCCATGCTACACACCATGTATGGCCAGGCGCTGCGCCATGCGGCGGAGTTCTTCATCGAGTATTTCGCCGTCGATCTCATCGTGGACGATGAGGGCCGCTGCCGCGGCGTGATCGCGCTCAATATGGCGGACGGCAGCTTGCACAGATTCCGCTCCCATCAGACGATCCTCGCGACCGGCGGCTATGGCCGTGCCTATTTCTCCTGCACATCCGCCCATATCTGCACCGGCGATGGCAACGCCATGGTGTTGCGCGCGGGGCTGCCCCTTCAGGACATGGAGTTCGTGCAGTTTCATCCCACCGGTGTCTACGGCGCAGGCGTGCTCATCACCGAGGGCGCGCGGGGCGAAGGCGGCTTCCTGCGCAACTCCGAGGGCGAGAAATTCATGGAGCGCTATGCGCCCTCAGCCAAGGACCTTGCTTCGCGTGACGTGGTGTCCCGCGCCATCACCATCGAGATCAGGGAAGGCCGCGGTCACGGCCCCGACAAGGACTATATGCACCTCCATCTCGAACACCTCGACCCGGATCTCTTGGACGAGCGGCTGCCCGGCATCTCCGATCTGGCGCGCATCTTCGCCGGCGTGAACGTGAAGGACGCGCCGATCCCGGTCCTTCCCACCTGCCACTACAATATGGGCGGCATCCCCACCAACATGCATGGCGAGGTGATTAGCCCGCACGAGGGCAACCCCGACGCCGTCGTGCCCGGCCTCATGGCCCTCGGCGAGGCGGCCTGCGTCTCCGTGCATGGCGCGAACCGCTTGGGCTCCAACTCGCTGATCGACCTCGTGGTGTTCGGCCGCGCGGCGGCGCTCCGCTGCGCCGAGCTCATTCCCAAAGACGTCGGCAT
Source organism: Methyloceanibacter sp. (assembly GCA_035499115.1). GTDB lineage: Bacteria > Pseudomonadota > Alphaproteobacteria > Rhizobiales > Methyloligellaceae > Methyloceanibacter. The sequence goes on from DATJZL010000017.1 coordinate 4,007, forward strand.
CCCCGAGCTGCCCAAGGGCGCCGGCGAGAATGCGATCGAGCGTCTCGACAGATTCCGCTATGCCGCGGGCGGCACGCCCACGGCGAATTTGCGGCTCCGCATGCAGAAAACCATGCAACGCGACTGCGCCGTGTTCCGCACCAAGGAGGTGCTGGAAGAGGGCGTCAAGGCGATCCGCGCCGTGTGGG
>DATJZL010000018.1:0-7077 GCA_035499115.1 Methyloceanibacter sp.
CTCGACCCGCGCGCCGCCTGACTCCAAAAGCTTGATCGCGGCGAAGCCGACGCTCGGCCTGAACAGGTCGACGAGGCATGTCACAAACAGTCCGACCAGCGGACCTTGCTTTGCATCGGCAGGGGCCAAAGTCATATCAGCGTCCAGTCGGGCCCTGCATCCTGTGGCGGGAGGTGGGAGTGAGGATGTAGCATCGCCGCCGCGACTCGAGAAATTGGAAATCGGCCGCAGCGGCGCCGAAAGCGAAAGGCGAGGGACATGCTGGCAAGGGCGTTCGCGCTCACTGCGCTAATGCTTGTGCCCGGCGTATCAAGCGCCAGGGCCGAGACGGCACCCGTCGTCCTCGTGACACCGCTCGCTTACGGCACGCATATGCCGGGGCTCGGCGACTCCGCAACGGAGCTCGCCAGCCTGGTCAAGGAGCGCTCGGGCGGCTCGCTTCAGCTCGACCTGAAGCAGCCTGGAGACGGAACCACACCCGACGAGATCCTCGACAAAGTATCGGACGGCAAGGTCGATGCCGGCTTCTCGACGGCGAGCTTCTGGGCGGCCAAGCTGCCTGCCGCCGCTCTGTTCGCCGGCTTCCCCTTCGGTCCCGACGCCAAGACCTATCTCGACTGGTTCGACAACGGCAACGGCCGGTCGCTCTATCAGGAAATGTACGACCATGCGGGGATCAAGGTGCATGTCGTCCCTTGCGCCTTCGGCGGCGCCGAGGCGGGCGGCTGGTTCGCCAGAGAGATCAAAAGCAAGGACGACCTCAAAGGCCTGCGCATGCGCATCTTCGGCCTCGGCGCAAGGGTCATGGCCGAGGTCGGGGTCACCACCGTGCTCCTCCCCGGAGGGAAGATCGCGAGCGCCTTCGACAAGAAGGAGATCGACGCCGCCGAGCTCTATACTCCCGCCGTCGACATTGCCGAGGGCCTGAAAGACAGGGTGAAGCTGATCTATATGCCTGGCTGGCACCAGCCCGAGACCGTGCTCGAGCTTATCGTCAACAAGGCCCGCTGGGATGGGCTCACCGCCGAGCAGAGGACGCTGCTCGATAGCGCGTGCAAGACCCTGCTGCAACAATCTCTTGCCGACAGCGCCGGCCTCCAGGCCGAAGCTCTTGCCGAGCTGACCGCCAAGGACGGCGTGCGCATTCTGACCTGGCCCGACGATGTGCTCGCCGCCTTGAAGGACGCGTGGGGCAAGGTCGCCAAGGACGAAGGCGACCAGGACTATTTCTTCAGGTTTGTGCTCGACGACATCGAGAAATTCACCGCCAAGTCGAGCGACCAGACTCAACCCTCGCCTGGCGCCGCCCCGCAAGCGTCGCCCGCGCAGACAGCAGAGCCTTGAGCGCCTTCCCTCTCGTCGGCGGCAAGGTCGGCATGCGCGTCTCCTGGTAAGCTCCATCAGCCAAGCGACTCCCATCCCTCCCGCGTGGGGAGGAATGGGAGCGAATGGCTGCGATCGAAGGATGCTATTGCCCGGTCTGGGTCTTCAGATAGGCGATGATGTCGGCGCGCTCGCCGGCGTCGGGAACGCCTGCAAACGCGAGGGCCATCGGGGAATCGGGTATCAGAGCCTTAGGATCGGTGATCCACTTGTCGATATTCTCTTCCGTCCAAACCCAGCCGTCGGCGCCGAGCTTCTTCATCCCCGCCGAATAGGGGTAGTCGGCGACGCTTGCCGCCTTGCGCCCGACGATCCCGTTGAGCTCGGGGCCGACCAGGGTCTTGGCGCCCGGCCCGACCTGGTGGCAGATCCCGCATTTGGCAAACGCGGCCTTGCCCTTCGTCGCATCGCCTTCGGCGAGTGCCGGGCCATAAATCCCGACCAGCACCACCGCTGCACCAAGACCTAACAGTCCAACAATTCTCATCGCAGTCCTCCTTGGAAAGGTCCCAGACGGTTCTCCTGGCGCGTCTCGAACCATGGCCCAGTCTTTTCAAAACCCCTGTCAGGCTGTCGCGACTGTAGCAGACGGCCAATTTGCGGGCAAAAGCGGTCGCTGCGGCATGGTAACTCCCAAGCAAGTGAAGGGGTTGCGAACGCCCCCGCCGCGTCTCCCGCCTGGCGCCGGGGCATATTGCCCGCCAACTCTCCCCATGCGAAAGACTAGTGCCTAGCCTCCCTTCAACAACGGCCCCAGTTGGAGCCCGTCGATGTCGCATATCAGCCTTCCGGCCCCTGATCCCTCGGTGCTCGCGCGCCGGAACGACATCGTTAAGCAGCTTAAAAAGCTCGCTCCCGAGGCGAGCATGATCTCCGACCAGGAAGGGCGTCGCGCCTTCGAGTCCGACGCGCTCACTGCTTATCGCTGCCTGCCTCTCGCGGTCGTGCTGCCGACCACCACCGAGGAGGTCAGCAAGATCCTGCGCTTCTGCCACGACAATCACGTCAAGGTCGTGCCGCGCGGGGCCGGCACCTCGCTGTGCGGCGGCGCGTTGCCGCTCGAGGACGCTGTCGTGCTGTGCCTCACGCGCATGAACAAGGTACTGTCGATTAACACGGCCGACCGCGTTGCCCGCGTCCAAGCTGGCCTCACCAATATCGGCATTACCCAGGCTGCCGCAGCCGAAGGCTTCTTCTACGCGCCAGACCCTTCGAGCCAAATCGCCTGCACCATCGGCGGCAATATCGCCACCAATTCCGGTGGCGCGCATTGCCTGAAATACGGGGTGACGGTGAACAACGTGCTCGCCGTCCGCATCGTGATGATGACTGGCGAGATTCTCGATATCGGCGGCGATTACCTCGATGCGCCGGGCTATGATTTCCTCGCGTTGATCATCGGCTCCGAGGGCCAATTAGGCGTCGTCACTGAGGCCACGGTGCGGCTGTTGAAGGCCCCGGAAGGCGCCCGCCCGATGCTGCTTGGCTTCGACACGACCGAGCAGGCAGCCGCATGCGTCGGTGGCATCATCGCCGCCGGCATCGTTCCGGTGGCGATCGAGTTCATGGATCGGCCTGCGATCCACGTCTGCGAGCATTTCGTCGCAGCCGGCTATCCGCTCGACGTCGAGGCGCTCCTCATCGTCGAGGTCGAGGGCTCGGAGGACGAGATCGACACTCTGCTTGAGAGGATCGGCGAGATCGCCCGCGATTATAACCCCGTGACCATGCACCGAAGTCAAAGTGCCGAGGAGAGCGCCAAGATCTGGAAGGGCCGCAAGGCGGCATTCGGCGCCATCGGCCAGCTGTCGGACTATATCTGCATGGACGGCGTGATCCCCCTCTCCAAGCTGCCCAAGGCACTCGACGAGATCGGCTGGATCTGTCGCAAATACCGCTTCGACGTCGCCAACATCTTTCATGCCGGCGACGGCAATTTGCACCCGCTCATCCTCTACAACGCCAACGACCATCTCCAGCTCGAGCGCGTCGAGCTTTGCGGCGCCGAGATCCTGAAGCTCTGCGTCGATTTGGGCGGCTGCTTGACCGGCGAGCATGGCGTCGGCATCGAGAAGCGCGAGCTGATGCAGGTTCAATTTAACGACGCGGATCTGGCCCAACAGATGCGGGTGAAGCAGGCCTTCGATCCGGACTGGCTGCTTAATCCGGGCAAGGTCTTCCCGCTGGAAGGACGTAAGGTCCAGTGACCGGGCACATGCGCCTTGGCTTTCACGCTCCCGAGACGGTCGAGGAGCTGGCCCATCTCGTCGGCGAGGCGATGGATACGCGCACGCCGCTCGAGGTGATGGGCCGCGGCACCAAGCGCGAGCTCGGACGTCCGGTGCGGTCGGGCGCCGTGGTCAGCACCGAGAGCCTGACCGGCATCACGCTTTACGAGCCGACCGAGCTTGTGCTCGTGGTAAAGGCGGGAACACCGGTCGGCAAGATCGAGGAGCTTCTCGCCGAAAGCGATCAAATGTTTCCCTTCGAGCCGGTCGATCTTGGACCCGCGCTCGGCTACGGCCCCGGCCAAGCCACGGTCGGCGGGATGATCGCCACCAATTTCTCGGGCAGCCGGCGCATTCTTTCCGGCTCGGCGCGCGATCATGTTCTCGGCGTGACGGCGGTCAATGGGCGTGGCGAGATCATCAAGGCCGGCGGACGGGTGATGAAGAACGTCACCGGCTACGATCTCGGCCGGGCGCTCGCCGGTTCTTGGGGCACCCTCGCCATCATGACCGAAATCGCGCTCAAGGTTCTTCCCGCTCAGGCAGAGACCCGCACGGTTCTCTGCTTCGGCCTGCCCGACGCGACTGCCGTCGAGGCCATGAGTCTTGCTCACGGCACGCCCTTCGAGGTCTCGGGCACGGTGCATATCCACGCCGAGCTTGCCAAACGCTTCACCGACGAGGGCATCAGCGGTGCGGGCACCTCGGTAACGGCGATCCGCGTTGAGAATTTGCCGGCCTCTGCCCGCTATCGCGCCAATCGGCTCCGCCAGATGTTGCAAGCCTACGGCCCCGCGCTCGAGCTCGAGACGGGACGGAGCCGTCTCTTTTGGAACGAGGTGTGCACGTTGCGCATGTTCCAGAAGACGCCGCTCCCGCTTTGGCGCATCTCGACGGCGCCCTCTAAAGCGCCGAAGCTCGTCGCGAGCATCGCCCGCAAGATCGAGGTGAGATCCGTCTATGATTGGTCCGGGGGCCTCATTTGGCTCGAGACGCCGCCTTTGTCCGACGCTGGCGCGGTCGAGATCCGCCGCACCCTTGCCGAATTTGGCGGGCATGGCACATTGATCCGCGCCGATGATCAGGCGAGGGCGGTGATCGACGTGTTCCAGCCGCTCGATCCTCCGCTCGCGGCGCTGACGGCGCGGGTGAAGCAGGCCTTCGATCCGGACGGCATTCTCAATCCCGGTCGCATGTATCCGGGGATTTAGGCGGGGACGATGCAGACCAATTTCAACTCGCTTCAGCTCGCCGACCCGACCATCGCGCGCGCCGATGCGATCCTCAAGCGTTGCGTCCATTGCGGGCTTTGCACCGCCACCTGTCCCACCTATGTGCTGACCGGCGACGAGCGCGACGGTCCCCGAGGGCGCATCTACCTCATGAAGCAGATGTTCGAGACCCGCGACGTCACGGCCTCGACGGTGCACCATATCGACCGCTGCCTCTCCTGCTTCTCTTGCATGACCACCTGTCCCTCCGGCGTGGACTACATGCATCTCGTCGAGCTCGCCCGTACGCGCATCGAGATGAAGGCGCACCGGCCGACCTCGGAGCGCGCCTTGCGCTTCATCTTGAGCAAGGTGATGCCGAACCCGAACACCTTCCGGCTCGCGCTTCTGCTCGGCTGGATGATGCGTCCCTTCCGCGCTCTGATCGCGCGCATGGGCCATCCGCACCTTGCCTCCGCGCTCGAGCTTGTGCCGCGGACGCGGCTGAGTGCCAAGCTGACCAAGCCGAAATCAGTGATCGGCACTGTGCCCAAGGCCAAACGGGTCGCGCTGATGCTGGGCTGCGTGCAGCAGGTGCTTGCGCCCTCGATCACGCCGGCGGCCATCCGCTTGCTGAAGCGCCACGGCGTCGATGTGATCATCGTCAAGGACGAGGGCTGCTGCGGCGCGCTCGTGCATCATCTCGGTCGCGACGAGGCGGCCCGCGACGCCGCCCGCCGCAACATCGACGCATGGACCGCGGCGATGCGCGAGGGCTTGCTCGACGCGATCCTCGTCACCACCTCGGGCTGCGGCACCATGGTCAAGGATTACGGCAATCTGCTCGCGCGCGACCGCGGCTATGCCGAGCGAGCCGCCTATGTCGCCGGGCTCGCCAAAGACATCACTGAATATATCGGCGAGATCGGGCTGATGCCGCCGGTGATGTGGACCGGGCTCAAGGTCGCCTACCATTCGCCGTGCTCGTTGCAGCACGGCCAGCGCATCGACACGCTCCCGGTGCAGCTGCTCAACCAAGCCGGATTCGCCGTCGCCGCGATTCCCGAAGGGCATCTCTGCTGCGGGTCGGCCGGTACCTATAATCTGCTCCAGCCGAAGCTTTCCAATGAGCTCCGCGAGCGGAAACTGCGCAATATCGCCAGCGTCGAGCCGGATGTGATTGCGACCGGCAATCTCGGCTGCATGATCCAACTGCGGGAGGCTGAAGCGCCCTTCGTCCATACCGTCGAGCTGCTCGACTGGGCGACCGGCGGACCGCCGCCCGAGAGCATCGGCGACCTCAAGGATAGCGGCCACGAGATCGAGACCCTGGTCGAGATGGCCAAAGAGGGTCTCCTCGTCGACTAGGATAGCCCTTTGAGCGTTGCTGCTCTCATGGCGATGGGATAGAAGCGCGAAGCGCCAGAGCCGTTCGAGAATCAGCCTTTATTTCCCATGTCTAAGAAAGACGAGCGTCCTCGCCCCGAGGCCCGCCTGCCGAAGGGACTCTTCGATATTGCGGCCGGAGAGATCCGCGCCACGCAAGAGATGCTGGGCACGATCAGGACCGTGTTCGAGTCCTACGGCTTCGAGCCGCTCGACACACCGGCCATCGAATATACCGACGCGCTCGGCAAGTTCCTGCCCGACCAGGACCGCCCCAACGAGGGCGTGTTCTCCTTCAAGGACGACGACGAGCAGTGGCTCTCGCTCCGCTACGATTTGACAGCGCCGCTCGCCCGCTACGTCGCCGAGAATTACCAGAGCCTGCCCAAGCCCTTCCGCCGCTATCAGTCAGGGCCCGTGTGGCGGAACGAGAAGCCGGGGCCGGGGCGCTTCCGCCAGTTCACCCAGTTCGACGCCGACACGGTCGGCGCCTCCTCGGTCGCCGCCGACGCCGAGCTGTGCATGCTCGCCGCCGACACGCTCGAAGCCCTCGGCGTCCCCCGCGGGCAATACGTCGTAAAATTCAGCAGCCGGAAATTCATAGACGGAATCATGGAAGCTGTTCCGGAGCTGAAGAATGCTACTCGCGAGAGGCGGCTCAGGGTCTTGCGCGCTATCGACAAACTTGATCGTTTGGGAATTGACGGGGTTAAGGCACTCCTTGGCCCAGGCAGAACAGATGAAAGTGGAGACGTCACTGTAGGAGCAGGTCTTACTGCACCCTCGACGGGCGGCATTATCAGTGTCCTGACTTCGGTACCTACTATTCGTCCTTACGAGTCCGAGACCATCCACCCGCCTATCCTCGT
>DATJZL010000019.1:0-2712 GCA_035499115.1 Methyloceanibacter sp.
CGGCGCGCATGCGCGGCGCCAGCTCCAGGATGCGCGGCGCCAAGGCACGCGCAGCATTGGTGAGGCGCTCGGCCCCGTCCGCGACCCTCGTGTCTGAAACTCCCTCTCGCTTCTCCATCAACCCCTCTTCCCTCCCTTATACGCCCGCGTGCCGGGGCGGCCCTTGACGGAGCGCGCGCTGGCTTTGGCCTCGCGCTCCTGCTTCTTCGTGTTGTCGGCCATGCTGCGCTCGATCTCGTCCGAGCGCGCGAAGGGATCGTCGGCGACAGCCAGCTCCATCTGCTCCAGCCGCTTGATCTCGTCGCGCAGACGCGCCGCCTCCTCGAACTCGAGATCGGCCGCGGCGGTCTTCATCTTCTGACCGAGATCGGCGATCACCGCTTTGAGGTTGTGCCCATAGACCGCGCCTTCCTCGGCGAGTCCGAGATCCGCCGTGACATGGTCCTGCTCATAGACCGATTGCAGGATATCGCCGATCTGCCGCTTGATGCTCGCGGGCGTGATGCCATGCGCCTCGTTATAGGCACGCTGCTTGTCGCGGCGCCGGTCGGTCTCGGCGATGGCGCGCTCCATGGATTGCGTGATGCTGTCCGCATACAGAATGACACGGCCCTCGACATTGCGCGCGGCGCGGCCGATGGTCTGCACGAGCGAGGTTTCCGAGCGCAGGAAGCCCTCCTTGTCGGCATCGAGGATGGCGACGAGCGCGCATTCCGGGATATCGAGGCCTTCGCGCAAGAGGTTGATGCCGACCAGCACGTCGAAAGCGCCGAGGCGTAAGTCCCGGATGATCTCGATGCGCTCCAGCGTGTCGATGTCGGAGTGCATGTAGCGCACGCGAATGCCCTGCTCATGCATATATTCGGTGAGGTCCTCGGCCATGCGCTTGGTCAGCGTGGTGACCAGTGCGCGATAGCCCTTCTGTGCCACCGCCTTGCATTCGCCGATGAGATCATCGACCTGGCGCGCCACAGGGCGGATCTCGACCGGCGGATCGATGAGGCCGGTGGGCCGGATTACCTGCTCGGCGAAGACGCCGCTGGTGCGTTCCATCTCCCAAGGGCCGGGCGTCGCCGAGACGAAGACCGATTGCGGACGCATCGCGTCCCATTCCTCGAAACGCAAGGGCCGGTTGTCGACGCAGGAGGGCAGGCGGAAGCCGAATTCCGCGAGCGTTGCCTTGCGGCGATAATCGCCTTTGAACATGGCGCCGATCTGCGGCACGGTCTGATGGCTCTCATCGACGAAGATGAGCGCTTGATCGGGAATGTATTCGAAGAGCGTGGGCGGCGGCTCGCCCGGCTTGCGCCCGGTGAGATAGCGCGAGTAATTCTCGATGCCGGCGCAGGAGCCGGTGGCCTCCATCATCTCCAGATCGAAATTGGTGCGCTGCTCGAGGCGCTGGGCCTCGAGCAGGCGGCCGGCGCCGTTCAACTCCTCAAGGCGCTGCACGAGATCCTGCCTGATGAAGCGCATGGCCTGCTGCAGCGTCGGGCGCGGCGTCACATAATGAGAGTTCGCGTAGATCTTGATGAAGCTGAGCTCGGCCGTCTTCTCCCCCGTGAGCGGATCGAATTCGGAGATGGCCTCGACCTCGTCGCCGAAGAGTGAGACGCGCCAGGCGCGGTCCTCATAGTGGGCCGGGAAGATCTCGACCACATCGCCGCGCGCACGAAAGGTGCCGCGGGCGAAAGCCTGATCGTTGCGCTTGTATTGCAGTGCCACGAGATCGCGCAGCAGGCCGGTGCGGTCGAGCTTCTTTCCCGCGGTGACGGTTACCGTCATCTCGGCATAGGTCTCGACCGAGCCGATACCGTAGATGCAGGAGACCGAGGCAACGATGATGACGTCGTCGCGCTCGAGCAGCGCACGCGTCGCCGAATGGCGCATGCGGTCGATCTGCTCGTTGATCGAGGAATCCTTCTCGATATCAGTGTCGGTGCGCGGAATATAGGCCTCGGGCTGGTAGTAATCGTAATAGGAGACGAAATATTCCACCGCATTGTCGGGGAAGAAGCTCTTCATCTCGCCATAGAGCTGGGCGGCCAGGGTCTTGTTGTGCGCGAGGATGAGCGCCGGCCGCTGGGTGCGCTCGATCACCTTGGCCATGGTGAAGGTCTTGCCCGAGCCGGTGACCCCGAGCAGCACCTGGTCGCGCTCGGCACCGTTCACGCCCGCGACCAGCTCATCAATGGCCTGGGGCTGGTCGCCCTTGGGCTCGAAGGGAGAGACGATCTGGAGCCGCTTGCCGCCCTCGGTCTTTTCCGGCCGAGCGGGGCGATGCGGCACGAAGAGCGGCAGGCCGTCCAGCATGCCGGGTTCCAGCGGCCGCACGGATGGGCCTTGGAAATCACCGGCGGGGGCTTCGGCAAAGCCCGAGGTTTTCTTGGCGCGGGGCATGGCTCCGAATATAAGGGCCCGTTGACCGTTATGCACCATCAAGCAGGACCATGATCGAGTCACCCTGCATCAAAGTTTGCATTCTCGATCCCGAGACGCAGCTCTGCAAAGGCTGCCATCGGACGATCGCGGAGATCGCCGCCTGGCCTTCGATGGAGGATTCGGAGCGGACGGCCTTGCTGGCGGTGCTTGCTGAACGGACAAGGGATAAAACGAACTAACCAGTCCTGTTGCCCATCCTTCGAGACGCGGCTTCGCCGCTCCTCAGGATGAGGCGGGGTGTGTGGCAGAAAGCGCGACCTCATCCTGAGG
>DATJZL010000020.1:0-2045 GCA_035499115.1 Methyloceanibacter sp.
GGCTGTTCCCATCGGGCGTCGACCTTCGCTTCCACGATTGTGCCAGCACGAGCGTTGAGGAGCTTATCACCGGAGCTAAAGACCCTGGGGCCCGCGCCGCCGATCCGGATGCCGAGATCGACCGCATCCTCGCCGGTGCCGACGGCAGGAAGATCAGCGCAGTTCTCAGCACCGATGACTATCCCGGCTCGGCACTTGCCGCGATCGTTGCCAAGCGCCTCGGGCTGCCAGGGCCCGACCCGCGCGTCATGCTCATCTGCCAGCACAAATATCTCTCGCGGGTGGCGCAGTCCGGGCTGGTACCTGACGCCGTGCCGTCCTTCACGCTAATCGATACGATTGAGGGCGCACCTCTTCCCGACGATGCAAGCTTTCCCCTGTTCGTGAAACCGGTGAAATCGTTCTTTTCGGTCGGCGCCGAAAGAGTTGCTTCGCGCGCCGAGCTTGCGGCGCTGCTCCCCCGCTGGCGTTTACTCGACCAATTCTTCCTGCCCTTGGAGCGCATGCTCGAGCGCCATACCGGACAGAGCATCGGCAGCAAGCGCCTGATTGCCGAGGGCATACTCAAGGGAGCTCAGGTCACCGTCGAGGGCTATGCCTTTGGCGGCAAAGCGAGCGTCATGGGAATCGTCGACTCGATCATGTTCCCCGGCACCATCGCCTTCTCGCGCTTCGACTACCCCTCGCGTCTACCGGAAGACGTTCAGGCTCATATGACTGATATCGCGGTCACGCTGATGGAGGGGCTCGGCTTCGACAACGGGCTGTTCAACATCGAGATGATGTACGACAGCGAAACCGGCCGGACCGCAATCATCGAGATCAATCCGCGCATGGCCTCGCAATTCGCCGATCTGTACGAAAAGGTCGACGGCACATCGAGCTACCAGGTGTTGCTCGATATCGCCGAGGGGCGGGCGCCGCGCTTCACGCGCAGACAAGGGCGCTATCCCTTCGCAGCGAGTTGCGTGCTGCGCGCCTTTGCCGACCACATTGTCGCGCGGCTCCCCGGGGCAGCCGAGCTCGAGCGTCTCGCCGGCCTCTATCCCGACATCAGAGTTGAGTTGCACGCGACGGTGGGACGGAGACTCTCCGACGAGCTCCAGGACGGCCACAGCTACCGTTACGGCATCGTCAATCTCGGCGCTCGCGACCTCGCCGAGGCGCTCGAGACATTCGAGGCGGTGCGGGAGGCTTTGGGCATTGAGCTTGCGCCTATCGAGAGCGCCGCAAACGCCGCACTGGAAACCGCGACCAGACTTGCGGCGCGAGCGGTCGAGCCCGGGCTCAGTTGCTCTTGATGGTGTCGGCGATCCAGCCCGCGAATGGTGCGACGCGCGCATAGACTCCGGGGGTCGTGCCGCCGCAACCGCTGCCCCAGCTCACCACGCCCACCTGGACGAAATTGCCGCCGTCGTCGCGGACGACCATGGGGCCGCCAGAATCCCCCTGGCATGTGTCCTTATTGGTGCCCTTCTGAAAGGCGCAAATCTCGGTCGGGGCGACGCCCGTGCTATGGCTGCCGGCGAAAGCCGCGTTGCAGCTGTCATTGTCGATCCAGTCCATGTCGACCTCGCGCAGCCTTATCGGCGCTTCCACTTTGTTTTCGATCTCCGGCCCGAGGTCGGACATCAGCGCAGTAAAATCTTCATCGAAGGACCATAGCGTGCCCCAACCGCTCACCGTTACCCTGGCGCCGGGCACGAGATATTTCTGATCGATTCCCGGGTCGGCGAGGGGGACTGGCTTCGCATCGGCGATCGGCGCGGCGAGCTTGATCAGCGCGACATCAGCCTTGCCGTTCAGGCCTTTCTCGAGAAATTCGGGACGCACCAAGATCTTCTCGACCTCGACCTTGGTGGTCTTGGTGCGGTCATTGGAGCCGTAGCCGACGACAATGTCCCCAGGGTCCGCCTGCGTCGTCGGCCCGCGATTGAGGTCGCCCTTGGTCACGCAGTGCGAGGCTGTCAGCACCCATTGCGGGGCGATGAGCGAGCCGCCGCAAAAGCCCCTCTCGTCCTCCATCGAGGAGTAGAGACGCACCT
>DATJZL010000021.1:0-8528 GCA_035499115.1 Methyloceanibacter sp.
CATTGGAAGAGTCGCTAGCGCCATGCGCATCGAAGCAGGATTGGCGTTGTAGGATTCGTCGATGATGGTTACCGCACCGTCCGGAAGCGGAATGACAGTGCGAGCTCCACGTCCAGGCTGGGCTTTGAGGTCGCCGAGAGCCTTGGCTGCGGCCGCGAGATCGCCGCCCGCGACCTTGACCGCGGCAAGAACTGCGAGCGAGTTGAGCAGGATGTGGCGGCCGGGCACGTTCAACCGGTACGTCACGGTCTCGCCGAGGATATCAGCCGTGCTCAGCGACCCGTCGGCCATCAGCTCGCGCGCCACCGAGCGAGCCTCGGCGTCCTTGGCTTCACCGAAGCCCACGATCTTCGCGCCGTGTTCAAGCGCCCTCGCCTTCAGCCGCTCGTAATGCGGATTGTCGCGGTTGATGATCGCGGTGCCGCCCGGCTCGAGCCCATGGAAGATCTCGGCCTTGGCGTCGGCGATGTCCTCAACCGAGCGGAAGAAGCCGAGATGGACCGGCGCGATGGTGGTGACGATGGCGATGTGCGGCCTGACCAGCCGCGTCAGGACATCGATCTCGCCCGCATGATTCATGCCGATCTCGAACACGCCGAAGCGCACGTCCTTCGGCATATTGGCGAGCGAGAGTGGAACGCCCCAATGGTTGTTGAACGACTTGATGGAGGCGTGCACCGAGCCCGACGGCGCGAGCGCGAGCTTCAGCGCTTCCTTCGTGCCGGTCTTGCCGGCGCTCCCCGTAACCGCGATCACGATGGTATCGGGCGCGCGTTGGCGCGCGGCACGGCCGAGAGCATTGAGCGCCTCGAGCGTGTCGTTGACGCGCACCAGACGCTCCTCATCGCCCGACGGAAAGCTGCGATCGACAATGGCGCAAGCGGCGCCGGACCGAAGCGCCCCCTCGACGAAGCTATGCCCGTCGCGATTTGGCCCGCGAATGGCGACGAAGCATTCGCCGGGGGCGAGGCTCCGGCTGTCGATGGAGAGACCGGTGACGGGCGTGGTAGCGGTGCCGAGGCTGGAGCCGCCCGTCGCTGCCACGATCGCGCCGACCGTCCAGAGCGGCTCAGCCATTTGTCGTCTCCGCCTTGAGTGCCGCGGCGACCGCCTCGTGATCGGAGAAGGGAATGACCATCGTCCCGATGGTCTGGCCGGTCTCGTGCCCCTTGCCGGCGACGAGAAGCACATCCCCTTTGGCGAGCATCGCGACGGCCTCGGCGATCGCCGTCGCACGGTCGCCGATCTCGTGCGCCCCGCTCGCTCCGGCAAGCACTTGGCGGCGTATCTCGGCGGCATCCTCGCTCCGCGGATTGTCGTCGGTGACGATGGCGAGATCGGCCTTGGCCGACGCGACACGCCCCATCTCGGGCCGCTTGCCTTTGTCGCGGTCGCCGCCGCAGCCGAACACGACGACGAGGCGGTTCTCGACATAGGGGCGCAAAGCGTCGAGCGCCTTGAGCAGAGCATCGGGAGTGTGGGCATAGTCGATGAAGATCGGCGCACCGGTTCGCGATGTACCGGCCAGATCGAGTCGTCCGAGGGCGCCGCGCAAATCCGCCAGCATCGGCAGCACGGTCTCCGTCGCTCCGCCGGTCGCCAAGACGAGGCCTGCGGCAACCAAGGCGTTGGACGCCTGGAAGGCGCCGACGAGCGGAAGCCTCACTTTATATTGGTTGCCCTCATGCTGGACGACGAGGTCTTGGGCAAAGCCGTTCGCTTCGGCAGAGAGCAGCCGCAAGCTCTTGCCGGCGCGCCCGACGGTGATGAGTGCGAGCCCGAGCTTCTTCACTTCGGCGGCAACCGCCTCGCCCCACTCGCTGTCGACATCGACGACCGCGCCGGCGCCTTTCGGCAGGAGCTCGCGGAACAGGCGGAGCTTCTGCGCGAAATACTGATCGAAGCTCTCGTGATAGTCCAAATGGTCGCGCGAGATGTTGGTGAAGGCGCCTGCCGCAAGCGTGATGCCGTCGACACGGCGCTGTTGCAGGCCGTGGCTCGACGCCTCGATCGCCAGATGGGTGACACCGTCCTTGGCGAGAGAAGCAAGGATCGAATGCAGCTCGATCGGATCAGGCGTCGTGTGGTTCAGCGTCTTGGTGCCGCGCGGGCCGACGATGCCGACCGTGCCGAGGCTCGCTGCGCAAAGCCCCTCGCCCGTCCAAATCTGGCGCACGAAGGAGGCGACCGAGGTCTTGCCGTTGGTGCCGGTGACGGCGACCACCGTCTTGGGCTGGAGGGCGAAGAAGCGCGCGGCGATCAGTGCAAGACGATGGCGCGGATCCTTGTCCTCGATGACCGGGAGCGAGGTCGAGGGCCGGTTCACTCCCTCGGGGATGAGGATCGCCGCAGCGCCCCGCTGCACGGCCTCGTCGATGAAGCGCGTGCCGTCCGTCTTCACGCCGGAAAGCGCAGCGAAGAGATAGCCCGGCATAACCTTGCGGCTGTCGGCGGCGAGCCCCGCTATCGCGACGCCGCACCACGACTGCGGCAGCTTCGCCTCAGGCCCGATCAACTCACCCAGAGTCATTCCCGCACGCGACCCAAAAAAGCGCCCGTTTCCCTGCAAAACTCAAGGGCTTGGCTAATCCCAAACGGGGAACGCGTCCTCTAATAGGAGGCGAGCACCTTGGCGTCAAACTTGCGCTGATCGTCCTCGCGTCGCGGTGCAACCTCGAGGATCGGGCCGATCCGCTCGATGATCTTGCTTGCGGTCGGAACGGCATTGGTGCCGGCAGTCGCCTGGAAGCGGGTCGCCTCAACCCGCTGCGGCTCATCGAGCATGACAAGCACGAGATATTCCGGCGCATCGGTTGGGAAGGTGCAAAGGAAGCTCGTGAGCACGGCAGAATTGGAATAGTGGTGCCCCACAACCTTGTCCGCCGTCCCCGTCTTGCCGCCGACGCGATAGCCTTCGGCGTTGGCGCGCTTGCCGGTGCCCTTCAACACGTTGAGCCGCATCAGCTTCAACATCGCGGCGCTCGTCTCGGCCTTGAGCACGCGCGGGGCGTTGGCGATGCCCTCCTCACGAGATCGCGGCAGGAAGGTCGGCTGCACCGCATAGCCGCCATTGACGAGTGGGAGGGTGGCGGCGGCAAGCTGGAACGGCGTGACCGAGAGGCCGTGGCCGAAGGCTATGGTCATCGTGTTCAGCTTCTGCCAATGCGCCGGGACGATCGGAGCCGCGGTCGCTCCGATCTCCGTCGAGACGCGATCGAGCAGGCCAAGTTTCTTGAGGAAGGCGCGGTGGCGGTCGACGCCCATCTGCAGCGCCATCTTGGCGGCGCCGATATTCGACGAATAGATGAAGACCTCGGGCAGGCTCAAGGACCGACCCTGGCTGTGAAAGTCGTGGATAGTGAATGACGCGTAATGGATCGGGCTCGAGGCATCGTAGACCGAGTGCAGATTGGCGAGGCCCGAATCGAGCACGCCCGCCACGGTGAACACCTTGAACACCGAGCCCATCTCGTAGACGCCGAAGCCGACCCGGTTCAGCCGGTCCTTGTCCAGCGCCTGCTCGCGGTGGTTCGGATCGAAATCGGGAAGAGAGACGAGCCCGACCACTTCGCCGGAATGCACATCGACTACCAGGCCGGCGGCAGCCTTGGCGTGGAAGGTCGAGATCGCATTGGTGAGCTCTTCGCGGAGAACGTGCTGCACGCCGAGATCGAGCGAAATCGTGACCGCCTCATCCCCCGCCAAGGTTTCGGGGTGCGACATGGCAAGCTGGGGATTGTCGTCGATGAACTTCTCGATGCCCGAGAGCCCCTTCGAGTCCACATCGACCAGACCGACCACGTGGCTCGCGGTCGCGCCCATCGGATAGATGCGGCGATATTCGTCGATGAAGCCGAGGCCAGGCAGGCCAAGTTCGTGGATTTCCTCCTGCTGCTTCGGCGTCAGTTCGCGTTTGATGCGCACAAATCTGCCCCCGGCGAGGACCCTCTCGCGAAGCTCAGCGGCGTTGAGGTCGGGGAGGACGCTCGTCACCTGCTCGACGAGTTCATCCACGTCGATGACCTTGGCGGGATCGGCGTAGAGGGTGGCGCCCTTGATGTCGGTCGCCAGCAGCCTGCCATGCCGGTCAAGAATATCCGGGCGGTGAACCGTCGAGGAGATGTCGCGCAGGCTGCCGGAGACCAGTTCTTCCTCGGCGAAGCCGAGCGTGACAAGCCGGCCGCCGATCAGCACGAAGGCAACGGCGAAGGAAAGGCAGGCGAGGCGGAAGCGATAACGGCAGCGCGCGAGGTAAGCCCGCTCGGCGCGCGCTGTGGCGGCATCTGATTTGGCGGTGTCGCGCACGGGGACCGATCTATTGGGCGGCGGCCTGAAGCGGGGCGACGATCTTTGCCGTCGGCCACGGCGCAGCAGCGGGCGTCGCAGAGGTTGCTTCGGGCAAGGCGGCGCCTAACGCCGTCACCTTGACGGTCTGCTTGCCCCCGTGCCCTGCAGCTTCAGCAGGCGTGGGTGTCGATGCGGCGACCTCGACGCGCGCTAGGGTGAAGTCGCGGTCGGTTACGCTGTCGAGCGTGACGAGCTGGCGCGGCTGGACCGGAGCGAGCTTCAGATATTTCTCGGCGAGCCGCTCGATGCGCTCCGGGCGGTTGAGCAGACTCCATTCGGCGCGGAGCACGGCGAGACCGTCGCGCTCGGTGTCGATATCCTTGTTGAGCGAGGCGATCTCCTCATCGAGCGCGCGCGCCTCGTACTTCACCTGATAAATCACATAAGCGAGGGCAACGAGGCCGAGAACCAGGCAGATATTCACGAAACGCAACATCTTGATACTCGCGAACTGGACGTCTCTTCCTCACGTGCTAAGACCAAGCCGCGGGACGCCGAGAGCGGCAAGGTCGAGGGGATGGGCGGGCGAAGCCGTGCGCTCGGCGGCCCTGAGCCGGGCCGAGCGGGCGCGCGGATTGCTGGCTATCTCCCTCTGATTCGGTTCTAACGGACGCCGGTTAAGAAGCCGGAAGCTTGGCGCGAAGGTCTCGCTCTCGGAGCGCGGCAGATGACGTGACGGCTGGGCGGGAGGGGCGCTGCGGCTGGCAAAAAACCGCTTGGCGATGCGGTCCTCAAGCGAATGGAAGGTGACGACGACGAGCCGGCCGCCGGCCTTGAGCAGGCGCTCGGCGGAGGAAAGGCCTTTGGCGAGCTCGCCGAGCTCATCGTTGAGATAGAGCCGGAGCGCCTGGAACGTTCGCGTCGCCGGGTGCTTGGTCTCATCGCGTTTCCGGCCGAGCACGCGCACGACGATCTCGGCGAGCTCGCCGGTCGTGGCGATGGGCTGCTCGCTACGGCGGGAGACGATGGCTTTGGCGATCGCGCGGGCCCGCCGCTCCTCGCCGAGCTTGCCGATGATCTCGGTAAGCTCCTGCTCGGACAGAGTGTTGACGACATCGGCTGCGGTCGGGCCTTGCCGGCTCATGCGCATGTCGAGCGGTCCCTCTTTCATGAAGGAGAAGCCGCGCTCAGCCTCGTCGAGTTGCATCGAGGAGACGCCAAGATCGAGCACGACGCCCGCGACGGCGCCGATCGCCTCATAGGCCGCGACGTCCTGCATTTCGCTGAAGCGCGCGTGGACCGTGACCAATCGCTCAGGATAAGCCTCGACAAGAGCCGCGCTCAGGCGAAACGCCTCGGGATCGCGATCGATGGCAATGACTTTGCAGTTGGCAGCTTGCAGGATGGCTTCGGTGTAGCCCCCTGCCCCGAACGTGCCGTCGACGATGATCTCGCCGTCTTTCGGCTTAAGCGCCTGAAGCACCTCCGAGAGCATCACGGGAATGTGGCGGGCCGGTCCGCCGGCGGCAGACGAAGTTCTGCCGCGACCCGCCATCATTCCCGTGCTCCCTCTGGCCCGCCGCTTCCGCGGCGCCCCGCGCCGAGTAGTTTGCGGAGATCGCGCACTTTCTGGCGCGCTTCCGACAAGTGGCTTTCAAATCGTCTTGGTTCCCACATCTGGAACTTCTCACCGAGCCCGACGAAAGTGATGTGGGTGGAGATGCCGGCGTGCTCGCGCAAGCGTTCGCTGAGAATTGTGCGTCCGTCCTGATCGATGGAGAGAATCTCGCTCGTACCAAAGAGCGCAGTCGCGAGTTGGTCCTTTTCGTCAGAATAAGGTGCAAGGTCTTCGACGAGGGCGTTGATCTTGTCGACCAGCCTCTGGCCTCCTGCATCGAGCGCAGGGGCGTCGAGCGACGGGTAGCAGTAGATGCCGTCGAGGCCGTCTTTGGCGAGCACCGTGCGGAAAGAAGCCGGGACCGAAACGCGGCCTTTGGTGTCGATCTTATTGGTGAATGTCGACACAAACTGGTCCATCTCCCCCTCATGCGCGCCCGGACCGACGAGTGACTAACGAGGCTTGGGTGCGTGGCCCCAGGGTCTTGCGACCCCTTGGTCTGAGACGATTGGTCCCAAGACCCTCCTGCTCGGAGAAAGATGGGAGAGGCGGCGCTGGATCCCCCCGTGGCCTCTTAGGAAGCGCTGCCAGCCTCTCCCATTTACTCACCGAACGGGCAGTTATGGGATAACATGGGAATTTATGGGCGTCAATGGAAACAGCCGGGAGATGACCTGGAGCACACGGGATATTTGCGGGCGACTCTTGGAGTTGCCTTCATTTTTCGTTAACCAAGCCGCGATTGCCGCATCAGCGCGAAGCGCGCTACAACGGAAACGAACGGGGATTGGAGCTGACCGAGACTGATTCGCGGACCATTTAGCCGCTTCAGGAGATCCGGTCGTGCCCGCACCGCTCGGGTCGGAACGAGGGGTCATGTTTCGCCGGATGGCTAAGCGACGGGTGGCGGCAACGATTTGCTTGGCCTTGATCGCGCTTGCGCTCGGCTCCTGCGGCCTCAGCGCGGACGATGCCCTGTTCGCAGGTCCCTATGCGCGGCTCGGCCCGCCAGACGCGCCGGTCAAGCTGTTCTACGAGGAGGAAGGCAAGGGCTCGCCGGTGCTCCTCATCCACGGCTTCGGCACGAGCACCTATACCTGGCGCCACATCGCGCCCGAGCTCGCCCTCACCCACAGGGTCATCGCCGTAGACCTGAAAGGCTTCGGCCAGTCGGACAAGCCGTTCGACGGGCGCTACTCGGTGTTGGATCAGGCCGAGCTGCTCGCCCAACTCATCGAGGATCAGGATCTGCACGATCTCACCATCGTCGGCCACTCTTTCGGCGGCGGGGTCGCGCTCCGACTTGCGCTCGATCACGACAAGCGGCTCGCAGGACGCATCAAGAAGCTCGTGCTGCTCGATTCGATCGCCTATCCGCAGCACATCCCGGTGTTCTTCCGCCTGCTCGACGTGCCCATCGTCTCGCATCTCGGCGTGCGCATGGTTCCGCCCACGGTGCAGACGCGGGTCGCGCTCAACATCGCCTATTTCGACGACAGCAAGATCGACCCCGAGGAGGTGGAGACCTATGCGGCCCCGCTCAAGACCGCGGCCGGCAAGCACGCCATCATCTACAGCGCACGCCAAATCGTGCCAGATGATCTCGACGCGGTCGCCGAGAGCTACAAGTCGATCTCGCTGCCGACGCTGATCCTGTGGTGCGACCACGACCGCATCGTGCCGCTGGAGATCGGGTTGAAGCTTAGGCGGGCAATGCCCAATTCAAGTCTGCGCCTCATTCAGGATTGCGGACACATGCCCCAGGAAGAGCAGCCGGAAACCACGCTGGAGCTGCTACAGGGCTTCATCGGCCGCTGATCGGAGGCCACCGGCTCGGCATAAGCTCTGCTTATCGGGCCAATAGGCAAATTCGATTTGCACTTATTGTGCGCCGCACCCAATGTGCCGCCTCCCGGCACGGCGAAGACCACTCAAGAGTCCACGATCGGAGAGAAACATGGACGCAAAGACTGACGACAGCGCGGGCAAGTGCCCGTTCACGGGCGGCAGCCGCGGAGCTACGAACCGTGACTGGTGGCCGAACCAGCTGGACCTCGAGGTCCTCCACCGGAACTCCAGCCTATCGGACCCGATGGGGAAGGATTTCGACTACGCCGAGGAGTTCAAGAGCCTCGATCTGAACGCCGTCATCAAGGACCTGCGGGCGCTGATGACGGACTCGCAGGAGTGGTGGCCGGCGGACTTCGGCCACTATGGCGGACTGTTCATCCGCATGGCGTGGCACAGCGCGGGCACGTACCGCATCACCGACGGCCGCGGCGGTGCCGGCGCCGGCCAGCAGCGTTTTGCGCCGTTGAACAGCTGGCCGGACAACGCAAACCTCGACAAGGCGCGCCGGCTCCTGTGGCCGATCAAGCAAAAATTCGGCCGGAAAATCTCCTGGGCCGACCTGATGATTCTCGCGGGCAACGTGGCCCTGGAGTCGATGGGCTTCAAGACGTTTGGCTTCGGCGGCGGACGGCCGGACGTCTGGGAGCCGGATCGCGACGTCTATTGGGGCGTCGAGAAGACCTGGCTGGGCGGCAACGAGCGCTACAGCGGCGATCGTGATCTGGAGAATCCTCTGGCTGCGGTTCAAATGGGACTGATTTATGTCAATCCG
>DATJZL010000022.1:0-12915 GCA_035499115.1 Methyloceanibacter sp.
CTGCCCGGCGGCTCGAAGAAGCTCTCGCCGGCCTTGTAGACTTTCGCTGGCCCCGTGGCCGAGTTCTCCGAGCGGATTTCTCCGGTGAGAACGTAAGCGAGCACGCTGCCCGCGTGGTGATGCTTGCCCGACTTGCCACCAGGCGCGTAGCTCACCACGACAGCGCTCACGCTCTTGCCCGGCACGTTGGGCAACTTCTGCGACGAGACGACCTGCACGGTCTCGCTCCTTCCCGGTTCGACCTCCGACCGCGCAACTCCCACCACCAGCAACGCAAGGCCGAGCGCCACGCCGGCCCCGATCAGCCATCGCCCCATCGCGTCACTCCTTCGCAATCAAAACCCGGTACGCCCTCGCTCAGTGGCCCCCCTCATATTTGAACGAGACCTTGAGCTTGGTGCGATAAGCCTCGACCTTGCCGTCGGTGATGACGAGGTCCTGTTCGATCACCTCCGCCACGCGCAAATCGCGCAAATGCTCACCGGTGAGTTCGACGGCACTCTTGGCGGCTTCTTCCCAGGACTTGGTGCTGGTGCCGATGATCTCGACGACCTTGTAGACGCTCTGCGGCATGACGCTTCTCCTTCTGAGATCCGGGACCCTGCGACACCAGCGGGACTTGGCTCCACGCGTCGCGCTCCCATATGACGGGCCATCCTACGCCGAATGACGCGCGTTGTGTCGCCACCAAAACGATACCTCGCGCGTTTACGTTTTGGCCCCACCTCCGGGGCTATCACTGAGCCCCCATCCACAGAACCAGGAGACTTTGCCAATGCACGTCAATTTGGAAAATGCCGAGAAGGCGATCGAAGCGGCCCGCAAGAAGGCGATCGAGCTGAAGACGCAAATGTGCATCGCCGTGGTCGATTCCGGCGCGAACCTCAAGGCCTTCATGCGCATGGACGACGCCTGGGTGGGCTCGATCGATATCGCCATCAAGAAGGCGAAGACCGCCTGCTTCTTCGGCATGGCGACCGGACAACTCGGCAAGCTGTCGCAGCCGGGCAAGCCGCTCTACGGCATCGAGCATTCCAACGAGGGTCTGATCACCTTCCCGGGCGGCGTTCCCATCGTTGACGAGAACGGCGTGCTCATGGGTGCCATCGGGGTGAGCGGAAGCATCGTCGAGAACGACCACAAGGTGGCCGAGGCCGGCGTGAGAGTCTTGGGCGTGACCGAGCTTCCTGAGCACCCCTGGCGGACCTAAGCTTTCCGCGCTTTAGCGGATTGTCAGGGCCCCGGCTTAGGCGCTATAAGCCTGCTCGAATTCGCTGCGGGCGGCGCCTTTGGCGCCTTTCCCGCCCATGCGGGGCCGCTTTCCGGCCCCTCATTATTTCTAGCTTTTGGAGGCCATTATGGCTGAGGCGATCGAACTCAAGGCATGGGCGCGCGGGCGCGCCGGCAAAGGTGGGGCGCGGGCCACGCGCCGCGAGGGGCGCATCCCCGGCATTCTCTATGGCGACAAGCAGGAGCCGGAGACGATTGCCGTCGACTACCGCGCCATCTCGCAACAGATGCATACCGGGCACTTCCAAAGCACCATCTTCACCCTCGACGTCGACGGCAAGAAGACCCGGGTCATCCCGCGCGGCGTGCAACTCGATCCCATTCGCGACTTCCCTATCCATGTCGACTTCATGCGCGTCGGCAAGGATGCCCTCGTCACTGTCGAGGTGCCGGTGCGCTTCTTGAACGAGGCGGCCTCTCCGGGTTTGAAGCGCGGCGGCGTGCTCAACATCGTGCGCCACGACATCCCGGTGCGCTGCCCGGCCGACGCCATCCCCGACCATTTCGAGGTCGACCTGACCGGGCTCGAGATCGGCGATTCGGTCCACATCTCGGCCATCGTCCTACCGAAGGGCGTGCGCCCGACCATCACCGAGCGCGACTTCACCGTGGCGACCATCGTCGGGCGCTCGGCTGAAGAGCCCGCCGCCGGCGCTCCTGCCGCTGCCGAGGCCGCCGTGGCCGGCGCCGAGGCCGCCGCCGCCGCTCCCGCCGAGGGCGCCCCTGCCGAGAAGGAGAAGCCTAAAGAAGAGAAGAAAAAGGAAGAGAAGAAGAAGTAGCTTTTTTCTTCCCGCGCGGCAGTTGATAGCGTCTCATAGCGTCCGCTCGAGCCTTGGCTCAGGATGATTCCGATGAAGCTCTTTGTCGGCCTCGGCAATCCCGGGGGGCAATACGCCTTGAACCGTCACAATGTGGGCTTCATGGCGGTCGACGCCATCGCCGCGACACACGACTTCCCCGCTTGGCGCAAACGCTTCTCCGGCCTCTTAGCCGAAGGCAAGCTCGGGAACGCGTCCGTGCTCCTGTTCAAGCCGCAGACCTTCATGAACGAGTCCGGCCGTGCGGTCGGCGAGGCGGTGCGCTTTTACAAGCTCACTCTTGGCGACGTCGTCGTCTTTCATGACGAGCTCGATCTCGCGCCGGGCAAGGTGCGCGTGAAGACCGGTGGAGGCGTCGCCGGCCACAATGGGCTCAAATCGCTCACCGCCCATATCGGCAACGACTATGTGCGTGTGCGCATCGGCATCGGCCATCCCGGAGCCAAGGATTTGGTCACGGGCCATGTGCTGCGTGACTTTGCCAAGGCCGAGCATGACTGGCTCGAGCCTCTCCTCGGCGCGATCGCGGCCGAGGCGCCCTATCTCGCCGAAGGTGCCAACGACAAGTTCCAGTCGCGTGTCGCTCACGCCATGCAGTCCGAACCGGATGAGACGGAGAAGCCGGCTCCACGTGACAAGGCCGCCACGCGCCGCGAGCAGCATAAGACTGAGGCCGAGAGCGAGCAGCCGGAGGGGACTCTCGCGAGCAAGCTCCGCCGCTGGCTCGGCTCGCGATAGGAACGCAAACCATGGGATTCAAATGCGGGATCGTCGGGCTGCCCAATGTCGGCAAGTCCACCCTGTTCAATGCCCTGACCGAGAGCGCCGCGGCCCAGGCCGCCAATTACCCGTTCTGCACCATCGAGCCGAATGTCGGCGACGTCCCCGTCCCCGACCCTCGTCTTGAGCGGCTCGCCGCCATCGCCAAGTCGGCTCAGGTCGTGCCCACGCGCCTCACCTTCGTCGACATTGCCGGCCTCGTGCGCGGCGCATCCAAGGGCGAAGGCCTCGGCAACCAGTTCCTCGCCGCGATCCGCGAGGTCGATGCCATCGCCTACGTGCTGCGCTGCTTCGAGGACAGCGACGTAATCCATGTGGAGGGCCGCGTCGATCCGATCGCCGACGCCGAGACGATCGAGACCGAGCTGATGCTCGCCGATCTCGACAGTCTCGAGCGGCGCGTGCCGATCCTCGAGAAGAAGATCAGAGGCCAGGACAAGGAAGCGAAGCAGACGCTTGCGCTGCTCGAGCGCGCACTCGTTCTGTTGCGCGAGGGCAAGCCCGCAAGGCTCGCCGCCGCCAGCGAGGAGGAGCAGGCTGCATTCAAGAGCCTCGGTCTCTTGACGTCCAAACCCGTGCTCTATGTGTGCAATGTCGATGAGGCGTCTGCCGCGACCGGCAATGTTCATTCAACTCGCGTCGAGGCGTTGGCCAAGGCCGAGGGCGCCGGCTGCATCATCATCTCCGCCAAGATCGAGGCTGAGCTTGCCGAGCTCGCCGCCGACGAGCGGAAGGCCTATCTCGCCGAGCTTGGGCTCGCCGAACCCGGCCTGAACCGCCTCATCCGCGAGGGCTATAAGCTCTTGGGGCTCATTACCTATTTCACCGCCGGGCCAAAGGAAGCGCGGGCCTGGACCGTGACCGAGGGCACCCGCGCCCCACAGGCCGCCGGCGTCATCCATACCGATTTCGAGAAGGGCTTCATCCGCGCCGAGACCATTGCCTATGATGATTATGTGTCGCTTGCCGGTGAGGCCGGCGCGCGCGACGCAGGCAAGCTCAGGCTCGAAGGGAAGGATTACGTGGTGAAGGACGGCGACGTCCTTCACTTCCGCTTCGCCACCTGAGAGGAAATGCTCTCCGCTAAAAGAACGCGGCGGCGGGTCTTTGCCACCCGCCGCCGCTTCCTCGGATCAGAACGACTTGCGTCAGGCCTTCGAGCAGGTCTTCGTCGCGTCATCCCACTTCATCTTGGCCTTCTCGCAGGCCGCCTTCGTCTTCGGCTCGGCGGCATAGGACGCAGCAGGCACGACGGCCGCTGCGAAACCGAGAACCATCAGGGTCAGAATAACTTTTTTCATGATCGCATCTCCTCCGTGAGACTACCTTTCTGGTAGCCACAGATCGATAGTGCAAAAAAAAGCGCCGACCCCTGAGACGAACGATCGCTGAGGCAAGGTATCCCTGAGGCAAAATGCCTAATCGGCAGGCAATCTTTTTGCCTTATTTCGGCTGCTCGGGGTTTTTGCTTGTTTGGCGGCAGCGGACTCGGGGGCCGCGGGCATGGCGACGGGCGGGGTCACGCCCATCGACACATAGACATTCATCAGCCGTTCGACGCCGCCTTCGGCCGGCTTCACCCAATTCGCAGGAACATAGATCAGCGCACCGCCGAACGGCACCGGCGCGGACGGCACGAGAATGCCGAGATAGCTGTGCTCGCCGATGGCGACCGGCTGATGCGAGGGCATGAGCGCGAGCACGGCGGCGCTCCCTTCGCCTCCGAAGAAGCACCACACCGGGCTCATGCTCTTGAGGTCGCCTTGATCGCCGCGGTCGACGATGGCGACGAAGCGCTTCGACAGATCGTAGATATTGGAGACGAGCGGGATGCGCATCATCAACCAATCGAAGCTGTCTGAGATGAAGGATCTCAGTCCCGACTCGACGAGGAGGCCGAGCAGAAAGATCGCGCCGAGGATAATCGCAAGTCCGAGAAGATAGGCCGCCGTGGAGCTGGGCTCGATGTCGAGGCCAAGCGTGCTTCCGAGCGCGGTTATGATGCGGCCGATGAAACTGCCGGGGCCGGCATAGCTCGCCACCAACGCGCCGACCCAGGCGGTGACGACCACCGTGACGGCAATCGGCAAAAGGGCGAGAACGCCTGCAAGAAAGGTGCGCAAAATGCGGCCCAAGCGTTCCCCTCCCACGCCGATCGAAGCCTGGAAGGAGCTTCGCCCGCTGGGCTCGCCGCCGTCAACCTTCTAGCGTTTGCAACCGGTCTCAGCCCGCCCGCTTCAGCTGATCGGCAGCCGCCACCTGGCGCAGGAAGTTCTCGACCGTGTGGCGGAGCTGCTCGGCCTGGCGCGACAGATCGCGGCTCACCTGCAACATCTGCGTCGCCGATTGGCTCGTCTCGTCGACGGCCTTGGTCACGCCGGGCATGTGTGCAACCACGTCCTCGGTGCCGCGCGCCGCCTGGCGCACGCTGTGCGAGATCTCCGAGGTCGCCGCCGATTGCTGCTGCACCGCGCCGGCGATCTCCTGGGTGTTGCGGTTGACCTCACCCATGGTGGTGACGATCGACTGCATGGCGTCGACCGCGCCGTTGGTCGAGTTCTGAATCGCAGCGATTTGCTGTTTGATGTCGTCGGTCGCCTTGGCGGTCTGGTCGGCGAGCGTCTTCACCTCGCTGGCCACAACGGCGAAGCCCCTGCCCGCCTCGCCGGCGCGCGCCGCCTCGATGGTGGCGTTGAGCGCAAGCAGATTGGTCTGGGCGGCCACGTCCTGGATCAGGCTGACCACGTCGCCGATCCTTTGCGCGGCGGTGGCTAGACCCTCGACCTTGAGATTGGCGGTCCGCGCATTCTCGGTGACTTGGCTGACGATGCGGCTCGCGGTCGAGACGCGCGTGCCGATCTCGCCCACCGAGACGGCAAGCTCCTCCGCCGTCGCAGCCACGGTCTGCACGTTGGCCGAGGCCTCGTCGGAGGCCGAGGCGACTACGCCCACCCGCTCATTGGTATCGCTCGCAAGCGTCGAGAGCGAGCGCGCCGTCTCGTCCATCGACCGTGCGCTATCGGCGAATGCGCCGAGAATGCCGGCGATGGTGCCGCGGAATTGGTGGATCAGCTCCTCGGTGCGCTGCTGCGAAGCCAGCCGTCCCTGAACCTGGCTGTCCTGCTCGCTCTTGTGGCTCTCGCTCCAGCGAATGGCATCGGACTGGAAGGCCTTGAGCGCCTTGGCGATGTCCCCCACCTCGTCGACGCGCGCAGCGTGCGGCACCGTACCGTCCATGTCCCACTTGATGAAACGTAGGATCACGTTGTTGAGATCGAGCAACGCCCGGGCGATCGCGCCGCCGAACATATAGCCGAAGCCTGCTGCGAGACTTCCGGCGATGACCATGGCGAGCAACGCAGCAAGTAGAGTGCCGGGGATCACGGAAGCGAGCGCGAACGACACGACTACGGCCATAATCGCCGTGGCGGCGAAAGCGAGCGTGATTTTCAAGCGCAGAGCCATCGGGAATCTCTCGAATTATTGATGACGCGCAAAGTGCCCCTCGCCGCTCGACGCCCTCTCGGGCAAATCTTGCGCACGAAGTTGTGGCCGTAAGACTCTCTGCTTGTGGTTAAAACTCCCTTAGGAAAGCCCGCATGTTAGGCAGTGCCGCAACAATAATCTTACCTACCTGAGTGCGGCGGCAATATTGCCCCCGTCGACCGTCTCGATATGCCCGGTCGTCTTGCGCGCCAATGCGAGTTGCACGAAGGCTTGCGCAACATCTTCGGCAAGCACCTCCCGATTGAGCAGGTTGCCGGCCATATATTCCGCCTCCGACAGGCCGCGTGCCTTGGCCCTCGCCGCAATCATCGCGTCCGTCAAAAGCCCGCTCCGCACGCGGTCGGCATTGACGCCGTTAGAACGGATGCCGTCTGCGCCGTAATCGAGGGCGTATTGCCGCATGAGCAGCATGGTCGCGGCCTTGGGCAGCCCGTAAGGACCAAAATTTGCTCCCGGATTCACCGCCTGCTTGGAGATGTTGAACAACAGCACCCCACCGGTGCCCTGCCGCAGCATGATGCGCACCGCCTCCTGCGCCACGGTCTGATGGGCGAAGAAATTGAGCTCGAAGCTCTTGCGCAACAGCTCGTCCGACACCTCGCCGATCCGGCCCTGCCACGCGGCGCCTGCATTGGAAACGAGAATGTCGACGCCGCCGAAGCGCTCGCAGACGAGCGCGAAAGCGGCACGCACCTGCTCGGGCTTGGTCACGTCACATTCGATGCCAAGACCTTTGATTGCCGCGGCGGCCTTGTTCGCCGCCTCTCCGTCGATATCGACAATGGCAACGGCAGCACCTTGCGCCGCTAACGCCTTGGCCGTAGCGGCGCCGATTGCGCCAGCACCCGTGACCAAAGCGACCTGCCCGGTGAGCGGCTTGACGATGGCGCCTTTGAGCTTCGCCTGCTCGAGGCTCCAATATTCCAGCGCGAACAGGTCGCTCTCGGGCAGAGGCTCGTAACGGCCGATGGCTTCGGCGTCAGTCACCACCTTGACCGTGTTCTCGGCAAGGTCGGCGGCCATGCCGGCATCCTTCGCCGTGCGCCCAAGCCCGAACAGGCCGACGCCCGGAACGAGAACCACCCGTGGTGCACCGTCGAGCTTGGTCTTGGTGTTGCCCACAGCCGCATTCTCGCGGGCGAAATAGCCGTCGTACTCGGCGACGAACTTGGCGACCCCCTGGCGGAGCGCCTTTGCGAACTCATCGAGCTTACTGGCTTCCGGCGGCGGCACCACCAATGGCTTGTTCTTGGTCCGGATGATGTGGTCGGGCGTGACCACGCCGCGTTGGCTGTAGGAGGCAAGCTCCACGCCGTTGACATAGTCGAGGATCTCCGGTGCGGTGCGGAAGTCGGTGATGAAGCGGATCGGCTCCTCGCCCTCCTTGCGGATCGCGCATGCGCCGCGGATGAGCGGCGCGATCGCGGCGGCCGACGCCACCGCGCTTGCGATCTGGCGCGCCGGGAAGACGATAGGCCGGCCCTGGCGCAGCCGGCTCTCGGCGAGCGAGACCATCTCGATCATGCGTTCATAAGCCTCGCGCGCGCTTTCGCCGAAGGTGAAGATGCCGTGCTTGTGGAGGATGAAGCCTTCGACGCGCGGGTCGGCCTCGAACACCTCGGCGGCCGCCTTGGCGAGCCCAAAGCCCGGCGCGATATAGGGCACGATCCCCATGCGTCCGTCATAGACCTCGCGCGCCAGTGCCTCCCCGTCGGGCTGATCGACGAGGGCAAGCACCGAGGCCGCATGGGTGTGGTCGACGAATTTGTGCGGCAAAAAGGCATGGAGCAGCGTCTCGACCGAAGGATTGGGCGCGGTCGAGTCGAGCAGATTCAGCCGCTGCACATTGACCATGGCCTCGTCCGACAAAGCTTCGAGCGTGCGCAGCTCGCGCAACGGCCCGAGCTTTACCGCTGGCAGGCCCCAGGGCTCGATATCGGCCATATCGGCGCCCGAACCCTTGACCGCGATCACCTCGTGCTCGACGCCGAGATCGTCGCGTCCGCGCGTCTTGACCGAGGTGTTGCCGCCACCATGCAGCACGAGGAGCGGATCGCGGCCCAGGAGCCGCGTGGTGTAGACCCGAAGCGCGATGTCGGGGCCGACCCCTTTCGCGTCATAGGCCGCGACCATTTCGTCGGCGGCTTTATCATTCCATTTGCTATGCATGGCGCGCGTTGTTGCAGAGATGACCTTTAACTTCAAGCATGGCGCACCCATCTATGGGGTGAAAGATGACATCTGCTTGGGCGACCCAAGAAATGGTCTCGTTTCCGCCACGCTTCCTTACCGATTTGCAACATATTTTCCCGTATTCTCCATGGCTTACGGGTTTCGTCGCAGTGAGGGATTAAAGTGGGAAGGTTCCGCGATTCCTATCGGCCCGAGCGACATTACATGCGCGGCCCCGGCCCGAAATGGCATGAGAAGCATCGCGCAGCGTTTCGCATGGCCGCCAGCGTTCAGCCGAAGGACGAGACCGAGCGTGAGCTGCTCACTCAAGCCGCCCAAGCAATCCAAACTCCCGCCAAGAAACACGAGCTGCACTATGCGATGTGGGTCGTGCCGATTACCGTCGCCGCGCTGGTCGGCGCCGTGGCCGTTGCCCTGGCTTCGGGCCTGCCACACCCTTAGAGCAGCAGCGCCGCTGCAAGCCCCGCCGCTAGGGTCGCGGCCGTAGCCGGCAGCAGCTTCTTGCCGAGCCCTTCCCCCCCAAGCACGAAGCCCATCCCACACTTCACGATCGTGTTGGAGAGCGATGCGATCACGATGGCGATAACCGCAACTCTCGCCTCGCCGCTTTGCGCGAATTCCGACATCGACAGCGTGATGGCATCGACGTCGGTCAGCCCCGCGAGAGCGGCGACCGCATAAAGCCCGCTCGGCGGGAAATGCTCCTGCACGATCTTGACCGCGAGCAGCACCACGGCGAAGAGCGCGGCGAACTTGGCCGCCGCGGTCAGGCTGAAGGGGTTCTCGATCTCCACCTCGCCTTTCGGCGCTGTGCCGTCGACCGAGCTGTCGCGGAAGTAGAGAAAGGCCGCATAGCCGCCCGAGGTGAGACCCATAAGAAGAAATGGGATGAGTATCTCAGGCAGGAGCTTGCGATTGACCACCGCCACCAGCACGATGACGCGCAGGAACATGACAGCCCAGGCAAGCAGGATGCCGCAGGCTAAAGCGGCGACGTTCTGCGCGTTGTCCCGCGCTTCTCGCGCGAACGACAAGGTGACCGCGGTCGACGATACGAGCCCGCCCGTCAGTCCGGTCAGCGCCGTTCCCCTCGCCGGCCCGAGCCATCGCGTCAGCACGTAGCCGACAAGCGACAGGCTCGAGATCAGGATGACGAGCAGCCAGAGCTCGTAAGGATTGAGCGCGCCCCACGGGTCGATGGCGCGGTTGGGTAGGAGCGGCAGCGCGATGAAGGTCGCGATCAGAAGCCGCAAGCCGGCATAGACGTCGTCCCAGCCGAGCTTCTCCACGAAGCCGTGCAGCGGCTGCTTGTAGGCGAGCACGGCAGCGGTGACCACGCCGAGCGCAATGGCGAGCTCGCGCTCGCCGAACATGACCATGGCCCCGAGCAGGAACACGACGATTGCTGCGGTTTCGGTGGTGAGCCCCTTGCCGCCATCGCTCGATCGCGCTGTGACGAAATAACCGGCGACGATGAAGGCGCCGACGATGAGAAGCGCCGCGGCCAGGATCCAAGGCGAGGACAGGTTCTTCGAGAGAAAGCCGGCGGCCGCGCCGAGCAGGGCCAGCAAGGTGAAGGTCCGCAAGCCGGCGATGTGGCCGGGCTCTTGCTCCTCAGCCTTGCGCTTCTCGCGCTCGACGCCGACCAGCGCGCCGAGCAAGATGGCGATGGCGAAATCGCCCGCGACCGCGATGAGCTGCTGCTGATCCATCGCCTTCCTAGGAGTCTGACGTCGCCATCGCCCGGCTTGACCGGGCGATCCAGTAACCCCGGCGATAGATTATCGCAAACGACGGTGTTTACTGGATGCCCGCTTTCGCGGGCATGACAAGATCAGGCAGCTCACTTCCCCTCCTACGCCGCGGCGCCTTTGCGGTGCTCGGGGTAGAGCGTCGTCAGGCCGTCGCGGGTGGCAGGGGTGACGCCGCGCTCGGTGATGAACCCGGAGACGAGCCTCCCCGGCGTCACGTCGAAGCCGAAATTGGCGGCGGGACTCCCCTCAGGCGCGATCAGCACGCTGGCGATCGACCCGTCTGGCAGCTTGCCCGAGATATGCGTGACCTCACTTGGATCGCGCTCCTCGATGGGAATGGTGCTGCCGTCGTCGAGACTCCAATCGATGGTCGAATAAGGCAGCGCCACGAAGAACGGGATGTTGTTGTCGCGCGCGGCGAGCGCCTTCAAATAGGTGCCGATCTTGTTGGCGACGTCGCCCGTCGCCGTGGTGCGGTCGGTGCCGACGATGCAGAGATCGACTTGTTTCTTTTGCATCAAATGTCCGCCGGCATTGTCGGCGATAAGCGTATGCGGCACGCCATGCGCGCCGAGCTCGAACGCGGTGAGCGATGCGCCCTGATTGCGCGGGCGCGTCTCGTCGACCCACACATGAAGGTCGACGCCCTCATCATATGCGCGATAGATCGGCGCGAGCGCGGTGCCCCAATCGACGCAAGCGAGCCAGCCGGCATTGCAATGGGTGAGGATGTTGACCCGCTTGCCGCCTTTCTTCTCGGCATGCGCCTTGATCAGCCCTAGCCCATGCTGGCCTATTCTGCGATTGGTCTCGACGTCCTCGTCGCAGATTTGCGCCGCACGGGCGTAAGCTGCGGCGACGCGCACCTCGCGCGGCTGGTTGCGCACGGCCTTTTGCATCTCATCGAGCGCCCAGCGGAGATTGATGGCGGTCGGACGCGTCGCCGCGAGCTTCTCGCAGGCGTGATCGAGCCCCTCGTCGGAAGGATTGGCGCGGAGCGCCAGCGCAACGCCGTAAGCCGCGGTCGCGCCGATCAGCGGCGCGCCCCGCACCTGCATCGACTTGATCGCATGCGCCGCATCGTCGAGCGTGTTCAAGCTCAGCGTCTCGAACCTGTGGGGCAGCTTGGTCTGGTCGATGATCTCGACCGTCTTGCCGTCCTCGTTGAGCCAGATGGTGCGGTAGTGCTTGCCGTCGATCTTCATGGGAGGAGTCTCAGTCCCCCTCAAACGCGATCAGCGAATGGCACGGAATGCCGAGTTTGGCGAGACGCGCCGCGCCGCCGAGATCGGGGAGGTCGATGACGAAGGCGGCGCCCACCACATCGGCCTTGAGCTTGCGCAACAGCTTGACCGCGGCCTCGGCCGTGCCGCCAGTCGCGATGAGATCGTCAACCAGGAGTACGGGGTCGCCGGCGCCAATCGCGTCCTCGTGGATCTCGATGACATCGATCCCGTATTCGAGCTCGTAATCCTGGCCGATCGCCTTGCCCGGAAGCTTGCCCTTCTTCCTGATCGGCACGAAGCCGCAGCACAGCCGATCGGCGACCGCTCCGCCGAGAATGAAGCCGCGCGCCTCGATGCCAGCGACCGCCTGCACCCGCCGATTGACGAAGGGCTGCACCAATTGCTCGACGCAGGCGCGGAAGCCGTTGGCGTGACCGAGCAGCGTCGTGATGTCACGGAACATGATGCCCGGCTTCGGGTAGTCGGGTATGGTGCGCACGAGGTCCTTGAGGTCGATATCGGCAGTCAGATTCATGCAGGATCTCCGCGAAATGTGGGGCTCTCTGGCAGGGCGCGAAGCCATCGGCCCTTGAGCCTATAGTCGAACGAAACGCGGCTGGCTAGTCGCCGCGCGGCGAAATCGAAGGGGGCATGGTAATGGCAGACGGCTCTAATCTCGTGACCATTCGCGACATCGACGTCCCGTTCTCCCGGATGGTGGCGATCCTCATCAAATGGTCTCTCGCGGCAATTCCCGCGATCATCATCGCGGCCATTCTCTACGCATTGCTGTTCGCGCTGATCGCCGGCGTCGTCGGGAATATTGTCGGGATCATCAACAGCCTGCTCCAGGCGCTCGGAGTGCCGATCCCTCCTTCATCCTGACGCTTTCTTGTGCAGTCATGACCGTGCGACGAAGAGCGCGCAAGAAGACGGTCCGTCGAAAATTTGCGCGCGCTATAGTCGTGACACGTGAGCACGAGGCCTTGCCATGAACGTCATCGACCGAAGCTTCGCGGCAGAAGCCGACCGGGTTGCGAAAGCACAGCGCGCGCGCCGGAAGCGTCAACAGCGGATCGCGCTTGTTGTGGCGCTGGTCGTCGCGGCCGCGGCCATCGCCTATTGTGTCTGGGCGACGACGCTTTGCGGCAATTGCGGCGCGCCGGTACCGCTCCCGCCACCGACTTAGCGGGCCTACATCAGAACGCGCTTCAGCACGCGGCCGGCGACCGCGTCGAGCTTCGCAAGCAGCTCGGGATCGCGCGCCTCAGGCGCGGTGATGATCGCCGTGTCGAGCGCCCGGTCTGACCCGATCGGGCACGGCTCATGCTCGCGCGGGAAGTCGCG
>DATJZL010000023.1:0-6570 GCA_035499115.1 Methyloceanibacter sp.
GACGTGGACGGTGAGTTGCGCGCCGGTGGCATGGAGCAGCTTGGCGAGTTCGCACGGCGATCGACCACACGTCTCCTCGCCGTCGGTCACGACCACGATCACGCCCGGCTTGTTCTTGTAGTCGAGCACATTGGCCGCCTGCTCGACCGCCGAGGTGAGGGGAGTCTTGCCGGCGGGGACGAGCGCGTTCACCGCGTTCATGATCGGCTCGGCGGCATCAGGCGTCGGCTTCAACTCGAGCTTGACGTTGCATTGGTTGTAGGGGCCGGGACCAAAGGTGATGAGTCCCACCTTGCGAAACTTCGTGGCGCTCGGCAGCACCTCAGCGAGCGCCGAGCGGACTTGATCGATCCGAGCCTCGGAATTGGGGATGCCGAGCGTCTGGTTGCCGGACATCGAGCCCGAGGCATCGAACACGATCATGGCGTCTTCGTTACAGGGGGTCGGCTTCTTGTCCTCCGCGCGCGTCGCACTCCCGAGGGCGACAAGGAGGGCCAAGCTGAGGGCGCCGAGGACGACCTGCCGAAATTTGACTAAGGAGTTGCCAGACGACTGCAAAAACATTGCTCAATGCTCCCAAACGACCCTGCCATATCTAGCACAAAAGCTGGGTGTGGATTGAGCTGTCGCGTCGCATTCAAGGATTGGCAAAAAAAGTACCAACCTCTCCGGAGATCACCCCTTGCCCTTGGTGCGCGTGTTGTTGGGAGTAGCATTCCGCTCGAGAAACTCGATCATGAGGCCTGCCACATCGACCCCGGTCGCCTTTTCCAGCCCCTCGATGCCGGGCGAGGAGTTAACCTCGAGCACCAGCGGTCCGCTCTTTGAGCGCAGCATGTCGACGCCGCAGACATTGAGGCCGAGCGTGCGCGCCGCTCGCACCGCCGCGCTCCGCTCTTGCGGCGTGATGCGCACTTTCTCGCCGGACCCGCCGCGATGCAAATTGGAGCGGAAATCGCCGGGTGGTCCCCGGCGCTTCATCGCCGCCACCACCTTATCGCCGATGACGAGCGCGCGGATGTCGGTCGAGTCGGCCTCCTTGATGAACTCCTGCACCAAGATGTCGACATTGGCGCCCTGAAACGCCTCGATCACGGACTTCGCGGATTTCATCGTGTCGCCCAGCACCACGCCGATGCCCTGGGTGCCTTCGAGCAGCTTGATGATCACCGGTGCACCGCCGACGAGGTCGATGATGTCCTCGGCCTGGCGTGGGTCGTGCGTATAGGCCGTGACCGGGAGACCGATGCCGCGCCGCGCCAAGAGTTGCATGCAGCGTAGCTTGTCGCGCGAGCGGCCGATGGCGACCGACTCGTTCAACGGATAGATGCCCATCACCTCGAACTGGCGCAGCACGGCAAGACCGTAGAACGTGACCGATGCGCCGATGCGCGGGATCACTGCATCGAATCCCTCGAGGCGGCGCCTGCGGTAATAGAGTGTCGGCTTGCGCGAGGTGATGTTGATCGAGACACGAAGCGTGTTGATGACTTCGATCTCATGCCCGCGCGCCCGCGCCGCCTCGCAGATGCGGCGATGACTGTAGAGCGAAGGATTGCGCGCGAGCAACGCGATCTTCATGCGAAAGGAGGCTTTCGTGTGGGTGGGTGGCGGTTTATGGCAGCGATTTGCCCGAAGAGGATGGCGTGTGCCTGCGGCGAAGTCGCGCGGGTCGACCGCCGAGCAGGAAGGAGCGGCCCGGCTCGATCAGCGCCCGGCTTTCGAGCGCCGTGCGGCCGAGCAGCATGCGAAATCCCATCTGGTCGCGGTTAGCAAGCGCAAGCTCGATCGGCCAGGATTCCTCGCCGAGCTTGAGCAACGTGGTGATGATGTAGCGCTTCTCGACGCCGCCTCCCGAGTTCCGCACCGTGCGCTGGTCGATAGCGCGCGCCTCGCAGGTGACCTTGAAGGCGTCGCTCTGCTGCATCGGCTGCAACACGAAGCGGAGCCAGAGCACCCCGCCGCGCCGGAAGGGCTCGATAGAATAGGCATGGAGCGCGCTGGTGCGGGCGCCGGTGTCGATCTTCGCCTTGATGGCGTGAACGCGGAGATCGGGCAGTCCGGCCCATTCGCGCCACCCGACCGTGAGCGGCTCCTTAGTGATGCGTGCTTCCATGTTCGCGGGCGAAAAGGTTACCCCGACTCAATGTCTTATCTCTGATGTCCCGCGCCGCCAATAAGGCGGCGCGCTTCTAAGCTCCTCGCGCCTCGATTATAGTGAATGGCGCCGTCGAGCGGGGAAGAGGCATGGGCAAGAACCAGCACGTGGTGGGCCATGAGGGCGGCTGGGCGGTTACGGCCGAGGGAGCACAGGTCCCTTCGGCGGTATTCAAGACCCAGGGCGAAGCCTGGGAGAAGGCTAAGTCCATCGCCCGCAAGGAGCGCGCCGAAGCCATTCTGCATGGCAAGAACGGACTGATCCGCGCCCGTAACACCTACGGTCACGACCCGCACCGCTCTAAGGGCTGAAGATCAGCGTCACATAGACGATGAACAGGAGAAGGTGCACCGTGCCTTGCAGCACATTGGTGCGCACGCCGCCGAAGGTCAGCGCGCTCACGAACAGAGTGAGGATCAGCAGCACCGTCTGGACATTGTCGAGCCCAAGATGCACCTCGCGCCCGGTCACGAGACCGACGACCAGCACGGCCGGGATGGTGAGCCCAATGGTGGCGAGCGCCGAGCCGAGACAGACATTGACCGCGCGCTGCAGGTGATTGCGCAGCGCCGCGTGGAACGCGGTGAGCCCCTCGGGTGACAGCACGAGGCTGGCCACGAGAACGCCGCCGAGCGAGTCGGGGAGGTCGAGCCCCTCGAGGCCGAAATCGACGATGATGGCGAGATATTCCGAAAGCAGCACGACCGGCACCAGCGTCAGCAGCAGCATGACCACATGGAAGCCGAGCGAGCCGCTTTGCGGCACGTGCATCTCGGCCTCCTCGCCGAGCATGTGGTGTCCGCCATTGCCCTCGGGCTCGGCGAAGAAGGCGCGGTGCCGCATCGTCTGGATGATCAGGAAGACGATGTAGAACAGGACAGTGATGACGGCGAACAGAAGCGCCTTGAAGGGCGCCTGGCTCGGGTCGGGCGCCGTCTTGGTGTAGTTGGGGATGATCAGGGCGAACACGGCGAGCGCGGCGATGACCATGAGGAAGGCGCGCGCGCCGGTCAGATTGTATTCCTGCTCCCAGTAACGCAGCGCCCCCATGAGCAGGGCCGCGCCCACCATGCCGTTCAGCACGATCATCAGCGTGGCGAACATGGCGTCGCGCGCGAGCGTCGGGTTGTTCGCGCCGTGCAGCATGATGGAGGCGAGCAGCGAGACCTCGATCGCGATCACCGAGAGGGTTAGCACGAGTGTGCCGTAAGGCTCGCCTAGCCGCTCGGCCACGGCCTCGGCGTGGCGCACCACGGCGAAGGCACACCACATCATGGTGCCGAACAGCCAAACGAACAGCAGGATGGTGATCGGGTAATTGTTGAGATCGGCGAACAGGGAGTCTTGGTAGAGGTAAGCGATGAGAAAGCTGACGAACCCGGCCGTGGCGGGGCTCGCGATTCTAAGCAGGGAGCGCAAATCGAGCGTCGTCGTAGGGGGGGCCGGCTCGAAGGCCTGGTGTTGATTCATTTAGCTCCCGTCTATCCCCGGCCCTAGAGCATGATCCGGAAAAGTGGGCACCGGATTTCCGAAAAGATCCATGCTCAAGACAAAGTCCTCTGACCACGTTACAGGGGCGTCGATGAGGCCAAACTAACGCGGCGTCGTTTGGTCGCGAGCCGTGTTTGCCACCCGATGGTTGTTATTCATTTACCGCGTTAGCGAATTTCGCCGCCCGCCTCCTGGCCGCGTAGTGCCTTTGTTTGCAACTCGCGGGCGATGCTCCCCCACAAAAGATGTGGAGGCGCACTATCGACCGAGGCTCCTCCGCACGAGATGTGGAGGCGCGACATGGACCACCAATCAGGGAGCATTCGAGCTGCGCTCGCCGGCACGACCGCCGCGCTCTGTTTGGCTTCGACGCTGCTCGTCGCCGCTTGCGCGGCGAAGGAGCCCGACGACTTTCCCGTCATGCGGCTGACCAGTCCGCCCGCGACTTCGGCGCAACCCCAGCAATAGCCGGGAATTTGGTAGGAGGGGTTGTTTTGAGGTTCTTTATCGGCGCTCTCGCGCTTGCCGTCATCTGCGTCCTGTTCGGATTGCCGGTCGCTGTGGTCTTGGGGTGGGTTCCGGTCACCGCCACCGAGCGCAAGATGGCGAGCTCGAGCGATCGGGACAGCGCACCGTCGGTCCCGAACTGAGCGGTTCGTCAGCTAGGTGGCGATGGGCCAAGGGCTGCTTCTTCTGGCCGCGGCGCCACTCTTCATGTAATAGCCTCTTACATGAATTCAGATGATTCCGGCTGGCGCCGGCCCCGCTCCTATCATCACGGCAACCTCAAAGAGGTTCTGCTCGAGGCAGCGCGCAAGCTCATCGAAGAGCACGGCGCCTTCGGCTTCAGCCTGACCGAGGCGGCGCGTCTCGCCGGCGTCAGCCCCGCCGCGCCCTATCGCCATTTCCGCGATCGCGATGCTCTCCTCGCCGAAGTCGCAAGGCACGGCTTCGAGCGCTTCGCCGCGCGTCTCGACATGGCATGGAACAACGGCGTGCCGACCCCGCTTTCGGCCTTCGATGCTCTCGGCAAGGCTTATCTTGGCTTCGCCCGCGAAGAGCCGGCAAGTTATGCGGTTATGTTCGAGGCAGGCGTCGGAGGCAGCGGCAATGGGGAGCCGCTTCCCGCCGCCGAGCGCGCCTTCGATGTGTTGCAGGAGGCGGCGGCTGCGCTCTGCCGCGCGCTACCGGAGAATGAGCGGCCGCCGCTCAGATTGATGAGCCTGCATATCTGGGCGTTGTCGCACGGCGTCGCCACGCTCTTCACCCAGGGAGATCTCCAGGCCCGCAAGGTGCCGATGACTCCCGAGGAAATCCTCGAAAGCGCCATGCTCATCTATCTGAAGGGACTCGGCATTCTTCCCACGAAGTCGAGCGGTGCGACGGCCTAGCGGCTCGCCTCGAGCCATTTCAGCACGCGATCCCAATCCGCTTCGGTGCCGTTGAAGCTGTTGCGATCGACCCGGCCCGCTACGCCGGGAACCTTGCCCGTCGTGGTGAACTGCCAGAAGGCCCAGGAGCGCCCTTGATATTTCGCGTCAGGCTCCGCCGCGACCGAGCGCAGCCAGTAGTGATAATTGGTGAACTCCCCGTCGAGCACGTCGCGATAGAACACGGGGTCGGTATAGATGATCGGCTGCTTGCCGGTATGTGCCTGCATCGCGTCGAGCATGGTCTTGATCGCTTTCAGTGCGACGTCGCGCGCGACGTGGTGCGGGCAGGTCTTCGATGCGCTGTTCCATTCGACGTCGAGCACAGGCGGCAGGGCATCAGGGTCGTCCGGCACGTTCAGCATGAACCACAGCGCCTGTTCGTCGGCGGGACGGCACCAATAGATGAAATGATAGGCCCCGCGCACGACGCCGGCATTCTTGGCGCCGTTCCAGTTCTGGAGAAACTTCGGATCGACAACGTCGCCACCCTCCGTCGCCTTTATGTAGGCGAAGGCGACGCCGGCCCTGCGCACTTTGTCCCAGTCGATGTCGCCCTGCCAGTAAGAGACATCGATGCCCTGGACGGGCATGGTATGAGCCGCCGCGACCCCATCATGGGGCTTACCGTCTGAAAGCGACTGGGCAAACGCATTCGGCTCGATCCCAAGCAGGACCGATGCGGCGACAATGGCTGCAACAAAATGACGCCGACGCAGCATGAGCTTCCCCGTCACCTGGCGCGGCTTTTCCCTCCGCCGTGCTCGCCATCGAGAGCTAACCAGGCAGGGCTTAAGATATTTTTGCCGCGCCTAGCCCGCACCTGAAAAAGCATGACACTCGATCACATTTCCGGCGAGGACCCTTGACCGCTTGCCAACAGGGATCATCTATGTGAATGTAAATTACATTCACACCGAAGGAAGGAGCCTCGATGCAACTGGTTGCGACCTTGGACGAATACGGGAAGCCGGCGTGGATCACAGCCATGATCGTCGGCTTCATTCTCTGGTGGCCCGTCGGCCTTGGCGTTTTGGCCTATCTAATCTGGAGTGGACGCATGGGATGCGGAGCTTGGAAGCGCGA
This sequence comes from Methyloceanibacter sp., assembly GCA_035499115.1. Taxonomy (GTDB): domain Bacteria; phylum Pseudomonadota; class Alphaproteobacteria; order Rhizobiales; family Methyloligellaceae; genus Methyloceanibacter. The sequence goes on from DATJZL010000023.1 coordinate 6,166, forward strand.
ATGGAAAGAGAGCGATCTCGGGCGTGAGGTGAATCGCTGGCGGCGGGGCATGAGCCCGCTCCGGACGACCGGCAACCGCGCCTTCGATCAATATCGCGAGGACACGTTGCGGCGCCTCGAGGAGGAGGTCGACGAGTTCCAGGCCTTCCTCCAGCGCCTGCGTCACGCCAAGGACAAGGCCGAGTTCGACCAGTTCATGGCCGAGCGTAGGGGAGGGGCTTCCACAGCGTAATATCAGAGTCGTTCCTGCGAGCGAGCGACGAGAAGAGAGGCAACGCGTAAGAAGGCGCGGGATTTACCATCCCGCGCCTTTTCCGTGCTGCAAAACGGGGTCGCAGCCGTGGCCTCGTGTGGTAAAAGGACCGCCGATTTTGCCGGTCCAACTATGAGCTTCACCATGCGCCT
>DATJZL010000024.1:0-8835 GCA_035499115.1 Methyloceanibacter sp.
GCATCGTGAAGGAGGCACGTGTCGCGGTCGGCGATGAGGTCGGCGAGATACTGGGCGCCAAGATGGTCGTCGTGCTCATCGGCGAGCGTCCCGGCCTCAGTTCCCCCGACAGCATGGGCATCTACATGACGCTCAACCCGCGTGTCGGTCTGACCGACGAATCGAGGAATTGCATCTCCAACATCCGCTCCCAGGGTCTCAGCTACGAGCAGGCGGCCTACAAGCTCCGCTATCTGATGAGCGAAGCGCGTAAACGCGGGCTCTCCGGGGTCAATCTCAAGGACGAGGCCGAGGCGCTCCCCAAGGCCGGTCTCGCATCGGCGGACAATTTCCTGATCGAGTCGTAAGAGCGCTTCGCCGTTCCGCTCACACGCTTAGGCCGCCGCCCAGCCCGAATCGCGTTTTGATCTTGGCGAACAGGCGATCGCGTACGGCGCGGTAAGCGTCGAGGATCTGCTCGCGATTGCCGCTCGTGAGGCTCGGGTCCTGCGTCGGCCAGTATTCGACATCGACGGCGAAGCCGCTCACGATTTCGAGCGCCTTGTGATGGGCTTCTGGCGCGAGCGTGACGATCAAATCGAAAGAGGTATCGTGCACGCCGGCAAGCGACACCGGCTTGTGCTTAGACATATCGATGCCGAGCTCCTCCATCACGGCGATGGCGAAGGGGTCGGTCGCCTCGCCGGCGCGCACGCCGGCAGAGCCGACAAAGACTCTGGTACCGGCGAGATGCCGCAGGATCGCGGCCGCCATCGGCGAGCGTACGGCGTTGCGATTGCAGGCGAAAAGGACCGCGCCCGGCAGATCGCCCACGAGCGCCAAGGCATCAGCCCTTCCAGTGGAGCGCGCAGAGCAGCGTGAACAAGCGTCTTGCGGTCGCGAGATCGACGGCGATCTTGCCCTTGAGCCGCTCCAGGAGAAGCTGGCTGCCCTCGTCGTGGAGGCCGCGCCTGCCCATGTCGATCGCCTCGATCTTCGATGCCGGCTGGGTCTTGATTGCCTGGTAGTAGCTCTCGCAGATGAGGAAATAGTCCTTCACCAGGCGGCGGAAGGGCGAGAGCGAGAGCATCACGTGTTGGATCGGAGCGCGATCGCTATCGCCCACCGTGAACACAAGGCGATTGTCGGCGAGCGAGAGGTTGAGCGTGTAGGGGCCGCCGTCATGGCCTTCGAGAGCGAACGAGTTCTTCTCGAGCAGGTCGAAGATCGCGACTTCGCGCTCGTGCTCGACCTCGGCATTGTTGCGGCCGATCGAGGCCTGATCGAGCGTGACCTCGACCAATCGCGACCGATCCTCCGCCGCCCCAGCCTGCTCCGCCATGCTAGCCCCTCGGATTGAGCCTGATGGCGACGGAGCGGCGATGCGCTTCGAGCCCCTCGGCCTGCGCCAGCGTCATGGCGGCCGGACCGAGCGCGGCGAGGCTTTCGGCATCGAGTTTCAGGATCGAGGTGCGTTTCACGAAATCGAGAACCGACAGGCCCGAAGCGAATCTGGCGCTGCGCGCCGTGGGGAGCACGTGGTTGGTGCCTGCAACATAATCGCCGATCACCTCCGGCGTGTAGCGCCCGACGAAGATCGCGCCGGCATCATTGATCCGCGCGGCCAGTTTTTCCGGGTCGGACGTCGCGATCTCAAGATGCTCTGGGGCGAGGCGATCGGCAAGGGCGGGCGCCTCATCGAGACTCCTGACCAGGATCACCGCGCCGTAGTCGCGCCAGCTCGCCCGCGCGGTTGCCTCGCGCGGCAAGGTGGAAAGCTCGGTCTCGACCGCGGCGACCACGTCCTCGGCGAAGGAAGCGTCGTCGGTGATCAGGATCGACTGCGCCGCCTCGTCGTGCTCGGCTTGGGCAAGCAGATCGGCGGCGATCCAGGCCGGATCGTTCTCTTCGTCGGCGATCACCACAACCTCCGACGGGCCCGCCACCATGTCGATGCCGACGTGGCCATAGACCTGGCGCTTGGCGGCGGCGACATAGGCGTTGCCCGGGCCGACGATCTTGGCGACCGGTGCGATGCTTTGCGTGCCGTAAGCAAGCGCGGCAATCGCCTGCGCGCCGCCGACGCGATAAATCTCATCGACGCCAGCTAAGGATGCGGCCACAAGGACAAGCGGATTGAGCACGCCCTTTTGCGCCGGCACCACCATGACGACGCGCTTCACGCGCGCGACCTTGGCAGGAACGGCGTTCATCAACACCGAGCTCGGATAGCTCGCCGTGCCGCCGGGGACATAGAGCCCAGCGGAGGAAACCGGCGTCCAGCGATTGCCGAGCTCAACCCCGGTTGCATCGGTATAACGATCGTCGCGCGGCACCTGGCGTTTGTGGTGGTCGAGGATGCGCTCATGTGCGAGCTCGAGCGCGGCGAGCGTCTTCGCGTCGATCTTGGCATGTGCCGCCTCGATCTCCGCGGCCGCCACCCTGATGCCGGCAACCTCCAAATCGAGCCCGTCGAAGCGCCGCGTGAGCTCGATCAGCGCGGAATCGCCCTCGGCGCGGACCTTGGCGATAATGGCGGCGACCGCGTCGTTGACGTCGGACGCCGTCTCGCGCTTCACCGCGAGCAGCGCCTTGAAACGGTCCTCGAAATCGGGGTCGGCAGTCTTGAGCCTGAGGGTCATGGCACGGCGCTTAAGAGCCGCCGCCCGCCGGCTTGCTGCCCGCATCGGGCTCATCGCCGGGGTGCTCAGGTCGCGAGCGGGTGCGCCAGACAAGCCCGAGATCCTTGAGCTCGGCCTCGATGCATTCGACCTCGAGCTGGATCGAGGCATCGCCGGAGAAGGTGAGCGTCACGCGCCCGCCCGGAGGATCGCCCGGCTCGAAGCTGACGGCCAGCAGCGACAGGACGCGACTGCCCGAAGGCTTCACGTTCTTCAATTTTGCACCGAACACGCGGTCGAATCGGAGCGCCGTCCGCCGCCGCCGATAGTCCTTGCCACCGCTCGCTTTTTCCGCCCGCTCCCAATCGAAACGGTTGACGATCGCGGCGAAGCGCTTCTGCTGAGGCAGATAGGTCATGTCGGCGGCCCGCACCACCGCGTCCTGAAGAAGAGAGGACACGACGGCGAGGTCCTCCTCGTCGAGGGCGATGAGTTTCAGTTCGGTCATGGCGATAGGGGTTGCTTTCGGCATGGGCCTACCATGCTCCAGCAAGACATGAAACTGTCAAGTTCTGGTAAGGCTCAGCTCGTCAGCCGCTCGATATGGGCCCCGCATTGCCGCAGCTTATCCTCGATACGCTCGAAACCGCGGTCGAGATGATAGACCCTGCCGATGACGGTCTCGCCTTGGGCGGCAAGCCCGGCGATAATCAGCGACACCGAGGCGCGCAGATCGGTCGCCATGACCTGAGCCCCGCGCAATCCACTGACCCCGGTCACGAGCGCAGTATCGCCCTTGAGCTCGATGCGGGCGCCCAGCCGCGCGAGCTCCTGAACATGCATGAAGCGGTTCTCGAAGATGGTCTCGCGCACCGTCGAAGTACCGCTCGCCATGCACATCAAAGCGATGAGCTGGGCCTGCAAATCCGTGGGGAAGCCGGGGAAGGGCTGGGTTTCCACGGTCACCGGTTGGAGGCCCCCGCCGTTCCGCGCGATGCGGATGCCGGTCGGCCGCTCCTCGACCTCGATTCCCGTCGAGCGCAAGGTCTGCAACGCCTCCTGCAGGAGATCGGCACGGGCCCCATCGAGCAGAACCTCGCCTCCCGTCATGGCAGCGGCCATGGCGTAAGTCCCTGTCTCGATGCGATCGGGAAGGACGGTATGCTCGGCGCAATGCAGTGTCTCGCGACCCTGGATCCAAAGAGTGGGCGTGCCGAGACCTTCGATGCGCGCGCCCATCCTGATCAGGCAATTGCCGAGATCGACGACTTCTGGCTCGCGCGCCGCGTTCTCGATCAAGGTTTCGCCCCGCGCGAGCACCGCCGCCATCAAGGCGTTATGGGTCGCACCGACCGAGACCTTGGAGAGCTCGACGCGGTTACCGGTGAGTCCCCTTGGAGCCCTGGCGATCACGTAACCGCCTTCGAGCTCGATTTCGGCGCCAAGCGCCTCAAGCGTCGTGAGATGCAGATCGACGGGGCGCGTGCCGATGGCGCAACCGCCGGGCAGTGAGACCTTAGCCCGGCCGCAGCGTGCGACGAGCGGGGCAAGTACCCAGAAGCTCGCGCGCATGCGCGCCACCATCTCGTACGGTGCCGTGGTGTCGACGATCTCCGGCGCGGTCAGCCGAAAAGTCTGGCCGTCGCTGGTGCGCTGGCCCGACTTCTTGCCGGCGATGGTGACGTCGACGCCGTGGTTGCCGAGGATGCGAGCGAGAAGATGCACGTCAGCGAGGCGCGGCACGTTGTTCAAGGTCAGCGTCTCGCGCGTCAAAAGGCTGGCAATCATCAAGGGCAGCGCAGCGTTCTTGGCGCCACTGATCGGAATGGTGCCATTCAAGCGCTGGCCGCCGACAATGCGGATGCGGTCCATGACGTGTGACTCCCCTCGCGCGCCCTGCCCTGCTCGCGCTTTATTAAGTCCCCGTTAAATGCCGGGCCAACCTCCCTCAAGGCGGACCGACAAACTGCAAGCTTACTCCCTAGGACTTGCTCTGTCCTCCACCATCGCAAGGCTTGGAGGAGGCGCGCTCGCGGGTCTGCGCCTTGCGTTTCAATAGGTTAGCGCGGAGCGCTTGAGCGAGACGCTCCTCACGAGTTTTTTCGCGTTCACCCGGTTTAGAGCCGGCTCCGTCCTTGATCTTGACGCTCATTTTTTCCGTTCCGGGATGCCAAACGTGGTTCTTTATACCATGCCCTATGTTGCCTATGTCTTGAGCCCCGAGACCGGCGGGCGCCTGGGGTTCCATGCTTGCAGGCGCTTCCCCGCTATGGCAGGGTCCGCGCGCATCGGGGCGGCCGTCAAGCTTGCCTCGCCCGGGCTTCCCTTAGCCGCCGTAGCTCAGTGGTAGAGCACGTCATTGGTAATGACGGGGTCAGTAGTTCAATCCTACTCGGCGGCACCATAATTCTCCCAGAGGACGCCAAGGCCGGCGCAGGGTGTCAGCGCCGCGCCGCCATCTCACCAGCCAGCCGCCGGAAGCCGTCGGCGAGCGCGGCGAGACCGGTCTCGAGCGGCAGGTCGTGCGCGCATTCGACGCTGTAATGAACATGCGAGCCGCTGCGAGCGGCGTTGAGCCGGTCACATTCTGCCCGCGCCTGCTCCTCGGTTTCGAAACACAGGATCTGGCCGTTCCGATTGACCGGGTGGGAGCCCTGGCCAAAGATGCTCTTGGCGCTCCGGTGACACCAGACCGTGTAGAACTTCGTCTTGCCGTGCATTTTGAGACCCCCCGAATGTGACAAAAGGGTAAACGCGGCGTCGGTGGGCTTGGTTCCCGCGCGGGGCGGCGGCTGTTCAGAGCGTGACGCCGAGCTTGCCGAGCGTCCACACCATGCCCGCGTAAAGCAGCACGGTCATGAGACAAGAGAGACCGAGCGAGGCCCAGAAGCCTGCCCCGCTCCGCAACAAGACCGGCAGGACGAGGAAGAGCGGCAGCGACGGCAGCACGAACCAAAACGTGGATTGGGCAAGAGCGGAGATCCGCTCCGTGTCAGATGTGTCGCGCCACAGCCAGATGAAGGCCAGGATCGACGTAAGCGGTAGCGAAAGAATAATGGCGCCGATGGCGGGACTGCGCTTTGCGGCCTCTGACGCGGCGGCGATGATAACCCCTGAGATCAGGGCCTTGATGACGGCATAAAGCATGATGGCGCTCCTCGCCCCATGAAGGGCGGCTCACTCTAGCTGACGCCGCGGATCCCTTGCCTAGCGCCCCCCCTCGTCGGGTTATTTGTTGTAAAGGGTCCATGCCGCGTAGCACAGCGTCACGCCGAGAAGCGGTCTGAGCAGCCATTCTGGGACGACTCCAGCAAGCCGTGAACCGACGAGGATGCCCGGAATCGAGCCGCACAGAAGCGAAACGAGAATGCTCGGATCGACATTGCCGAGGCCAAGATGACCGAGACCGCCGAGCAGCGTGAGCGGCACGGCATGGGCAATATCGGAGCCGACCAGCCGCTTAGCCGGTAGCATGGGATAGAGCGCGGCAAGCACGGTGACGCCGATCGCTCCCGCTCCGACCGAGGTCAGCGTGACTAGGAGCCCGAGGATCGCACCGAACAGCATTGTCGGCAGCGGCCGCACCGGCACATCGCCGGTGTCCTCGCGTGGTGAGGAGCGCGTCACCCAAGGATAGAGCACGATCGCCAAGCCGCTGAACGGGAGCGCCACCACTAGGCCCATCCTGATCCAATGGGCGAGCTTCACGGTGTCGATCGGCAGAAAGGATATTGCCGCAAGGAGCGCGGCGGCGGCCGGTAGACTGCCGGCAGCAAGCTTGAGCACGATCGCCCATTCGACATGCCGCGAGACATGATGGCGCCAGCTTCCCACGGTCTTGGTGATCGAAGCGTAGAGGAGGTCGGTGCCCACGGCGACCTCTGGGCTTACGCCGAAGCTTGAGATGAGGAGCGGCGTCATCAGCGCGCCGCCGCCGACCCCGGTCAGACCCACGAGGCAGCCTACACCGAAGCCAGCCGCGACAAGCGGCAGCGAAGGGGCTGCCCAGCCGAGATCCACCATAACAGACAGTTCCCCTTACCCCTGGACGCACACAGAACTCGCGCCCTCGCCCGGGCGTCTTCATTATAGCCGCATTATAGCGCGTCAAATCTCGATCAGAACCGGAACGCCAATCGAACGTAGCAGAGTTGCGACCTCTTGCGCGCGCCGATTGAATTCGGCGAGGTCGGCAGGCGAATCGCCGAGATCCGAGCAGAGCCCTTTAGCGAGAAGCTCGCGGTTGAGCACGAGCACGTTGTCGCCCACCTCGGGTGCGCCTGATTGCGCCCAGGTGATGACGCCGCCTGCAACTGTCGCACCGTCGATGGCGCTCACCAAGATGAAATTCCCGGTCAGCGGAAGCTCGCGGAACAGGTCGAGCGCGGTTGCGCGTCCAAGCAGGATGCGGCAATCGGCGATGTCGTTCACGCCGCAGGCATGAGCGGGCGAGGAGCCGAGCGTCTCGAAGTCGACGAGCGCCGAGATGCTCATGCTCGTCACCGGCGCAAGGTCGGTCGCGGTGCGAAGCAGGTAACCGCTCTCAGGATCGAACGGGATCTCCGACAGCCAGACGAGACGCGCCTCGATCACATCGGCGTTGACCGGGCGGCGCGCGAGTTCTGACAGCACCGCGCCGCGCGAGATATCGAGGTCGGTGTCGAGCACGAGGTTGACTGCGTCGCCTCTACCGGCAAAGGGAAGGTCGCCGTCCATTGTCGATATGCGCTTCAGCGTGGCCCCGAGCCCGCTTCGCGCATCGACGATGCGCTCGCCGACCCTGACCTTGCCTGACGTGATGGTGCCCGCATAGCCGCGGAAATCGCCAGAGGCACGCAGCACGAGTTGCACTGGCATGCGAAACGGCGCGTCCGTGGGCTCGGTCTTGGGATCGACGCTTTCGAGATAGTCGAGCAGAGTCGGGCCCGCATACCAGGCCATGTGGGACGAGCGATAGACGACATTGTCGCCGGAGAGCGCGGCAACGGGAATGGTGGCGATTTCGGTAAAGCCGAAGCTTCCGGCCATGGCGCGGAACTCGCTCTCGATCTCGCGGTAGCGCGCTTCGGCGAAATCGACCAGGTCCATCTTGTTGACGGCGAGGATCACCTTCTTGATGCCGACGAGGTCGCAGATGGCGGCATGGCGGCGCGTTTGGCGTTTGGGCCCGTGGCGGGCGTCGACGAGCAGGATGGCGATGTCGGCATGCGAGGCGCCGGTCGCCATGTTGCGCGTATATTGCTCATGTCCGGGCGAATCGATGATGACGAAACGCCGGTCTCCGGTCTCGAAATAGCGCCAGGCGATGTCGATGGTGATCCCCTGCTCACGCTCGGCCTGGAGCCCGTCGAGCAGGAGGCTGAAATCGATCTTCTCGCCGTTGACCGAGCGATTGTGCGAGGCGAGCGCGATCGCGGCGCGCTGGTCCTCGGTGACGCCGGCGGCATCCCACAACAGCCGCCCGATCAGCGTCGACTTGCCGTCGTCGACCGAGCCGCAGGTCAGCAGCCTGACCATGCCGGCGGCGGCATGCGGCGCCGTCACGGCAACCGTCGCTGGGGTAATCTCCTCTCTCAACGCAGCGACATGCATCAGAAATAGCCCTCGCGTTTCTTCATCTCCATGGCGCCGGCCTGATCGTGATCGATGAGCCGCCCGGCCCGCTCCGACACCTTCGCCGCCAGCGTCTCCTCGACCACTTGGTCGAGCGTGGTGGCGTCAGACTTGATCGCCGCGGTCAGCGGCCAGCAGCCGAGCGTGCGGAAGCGCACTTTCCGCATCTCAGGCTTCTCGCCGGGCTCGAGCCGCATCCTCTCGTCGTCGACGACGATGAACTGGCCGTTCCGCGTGACTACCGGGCGCTCGGCGGCGAAATAGAGCGGCACCACGTCGAGCTTCTCGAGCGCGATGTAGCGCCACACATCGCCTTCGGTCCAATTCGACAGCGGAAAGACGCGCACGGTCTCGCCCTTGCCGAGGCGACCGTTGAGCAATTGCCACATCTCGGGGCGCTGACGGCGCGGCTCCCAGCGATGCCCGGCGGCGCGGAAGGAGAACACGCGCTCCTTGGCGCGCGATGCCTCCTCGTCGCGGCGCGCACCGCCGAAGGCCGCATCGAAGCCGTATTTGTCGAGCGCCTGTTTCAGCGCCTCGGTTTTCATCACCTGGGTGTGCAGCGACGAACCGGACGCGAACGGATTGATGCCGCGGGCGACGCCGTCCATGTTGGTATAGA